>JBEAOJ010000193.1:0-6461 GCA_041164985.1 Verrucomicrobiota bacterium
GAATATGCAGTATCTTCATACCTCTGCCAAGAGGATCTTCATTCCCTGTTCACCAATCTTTGCAATGGCGGAACCGTAAGTTTGGTTTACGTTTCATCCATGAAGAAGTTCCTCTCACTCCTGGCCCTCTCACTCCTCTCCATCAATGCCTTTGCGGGATCCTATCCCGACATCAGCTTGTCCGACCTCAAATCGGCAATCGCCGCGAAAAAGGTGACCCTGCTCGATGTGAATGGTCCCGTCACCTACGCGAACGGACACATCCCGGGAGCCATCGACTACACCGCCCACACCGCCGATCTCGCGAAATTCCTGCCAGCCGACAAGTCATCCTTGATCGTCGCCTACTGCGGCAACGAGCATTGCGGCGCCTACGCGCGTGCCGCGGAAGCCGCGACCAAGCTCGGCTACACCAACGTGCAGCACTTCAAGCCGGGCATCGCAGGCTGGAAGGCGGCTGGCGAACCAACTCAGAAGTAAAGGCACTTTTCCATTCCCTGGTCTATCCGAGGATAAACCGAGAGATGACAACAACGCCCATCGCCAAAAGAACCAGCTGATTCTATCTGAATAAGAGTGGAAATGGTATTAATCAGCGGTTCCCTAACTTTTTTATTGACTGAATAGAAGCCATTTTTTGTAAATACGCTATCCTTTCGGAGGTACAATCCAAATACACCCCATGAAACACCTCGTTCTCACCGCGCTTCTGTGCGCCATCACCCTCAATGTTGCCGCCTTTGCCATAACTCCGGAAGAGGCCAAAAAAGTCAGCGTGACGATGAGTCTCAGTAACACACCCGTTGCAAAAGTACTCGAATACGTAAGCCTCACCACAAATATCAAAACCCATTACGCCGCCGCGAAAGACGACGCGGTTATCACCGTGAATTTTTCGGGTGTTCCCGCGGAGGAAGTTTTCACTCAAGTAGGTCAGCTTGCCAAGCTCTCGGTCACATACAAGGATGACGGGGTGTATTTCGAACCCAAGAAATAGCCCTTCCTCCTCTAGCCGCCGTTAACCATCCCGCTGTTGCATTTTAAAAATACTTTCCGGATGGGTTAGAACTATCCCAATCCTCTCTTCCCAAAGCGCCCAGAAAACCACCTCCAAAAACCTCCAAATCGCCCAAAATCCCGCCACCATGAAAAAACAAATGATCTCAACCCTTCGTTTTGCCGCCACCGGTCTCCTCATCGCCGTTGTCACCTTGGCCGCATGTTCCCAACTCTGGGCTGCCGATCCTGCCGATCCTGCAGAGCAGTTACTCTCCGCCTATCAAGCGTATCAGCAGGCTTATAAAGAGGAATGTGAAGGCAACTCCACCGAGGCATTGAAGAATTATCGTGTGGCCGAGAGCTTGCTTGTCGACATCACGACAAAGGATCCGGAGTACCAAAAATTGGTCATCGGGTACCGCCTCAAGAAGACCCGAGAAGGAGTGGCGCGTTTGCAGGCCAGCGGAGGTGCAGATTCGTCTCCTTCCATTCATAGACCAGCAGCAAATCCAGGGGCTTAAAGATGGGAGTCGCTCACATCGGCTGATTTAGTTCTATTTTTCTCCCTCCACTTCACGTCACCATTTTGGATATCGAATCCAAAGCGAGGTGGCACCCCGAGGAGCACAAGCGGATTCCCTTTTTTGGAATTTTTTTGAAAATCCATTGAACATCCCTCCTCCGAAGCTGTCATACTTATCCCGAACCATGAGATGACGAGCATTTCATGGCGCCAACAACAGAACAACCAACCCCAAAACCCCAAACATGACCTCACTACGTTTCGCCCTCGCCGGCTTCATCATTGCCATGGCAACCCTCTCCGCACCCATGGCCCAGGCCAACTGCGGAGGATGCGGCACCAAGAAAGAGTGCCCCTCCCCGACCCCTTCACCTTCACCCAAGAAGTAAGGGATAGTAACGGATTTTGTCATTCCCGGGTCGGGGGGCCTGGGATGACAGCAACTGCGCGGGAGAGACGTCGATCAGGCGCCCTTCCGCGCAGTTTTTATTTCAACATGGATTCTGTCAGCTGGTGAGAAGCCTCCAAATCTGCTTCTTCTAGTTACTCCACTCGGACAGATATAATGGTGGAATAACGATTGCATGAGGGTGATTAAGTGATTGGCTGAGTGGAGGGCGCGACCGAGAGCAAAACTCTATCACGCCAAGGAGGCCGCTGAGGTACTTCGAGGCATCAAGAGAGTAAAAGTCAGATTGGAATCGCAAGAGGTTGCTTTGTCCTTCTGCATTTCACTGCCCCCGGGCCGCTTGCAGGATACCCGCGGCTTTGTGGAGGGTCTCCTCCCATTCCTTCCCGGGGGAAGAGTCCGCCGTGATTCCCGCGCCGACATGGAATTCGGCCCTTCCGTCCCGGATCACCACCGTGCGGATGGCGATGTTGAACTGGCTCTCCCCGTTGTAGCCGAAGTAGCCGATCGCCCCGGTGAAGAGGCCGCGCGGAACCGGTTCGAGTTCGCGGATGATCTCGAGGGCACGCTTTTTCGGAGCACCCGAGATCGACCCGCCGGGGAAGCAGGCCGCCAGCGCCGCGACCTGCGAGACATCCTTGCGGAGCCTCCCCTCCACGGTCGAGACGAGATGGAAGACCTGGGCGAAGCGTTCCAGTTGCAGGAGTTGGCTGGCGGTCACGCTCCCGTACTCGCAGACGCTCCCGAGATCGTTCCGCTCCAGATCGGTGATCATCACCAGTTCGGCGATCTCCTTCGGCGAGGTCTGCAACTCGAACGCCTCCCGCGTGTCCTCGTCGGGATTCCTTCCCCGGGGGCGTGTCCCCTTGATGGGCCTCGTGGAGATCGCTCGCCCGCTCATCCTGAGGAAACATTCCGGTGAACTTGAGAGAACCGTCTCGCCGCCGAGTTGCAGGTAGGCCGCATGGGGCGCCGGTGATGCGCTCCTGAGCGCGAGATAGAGAGGCCAGGGATCCCCCTCGAAGGGGGTTGAAAAACGATGGGCCAGGCAGACCTGGTAGATATCTCCGGACTCCACATATTCCTGTGCTGCACGGACCATGGCGACATAGTCGGCCCGCTCCATCTCCGGTTGGAAAGAAGCCGGGGTGGCGGGAGGATCCATCTCGGGTGCGAGGCCGGCTTCCGCACTTCCCCCCATCGGAACGGGCGTCCCTCCAAGCCATCCTTCCGGGGTGTGAATGTGAGGATGATCGTAGAACCCGAAGCGGAAGGACCCGTCGAAGCGGAAGTAGCCGATCGCCGCGCCGTCAGGAATCCCCTCGTTCGGGGAGACCCTTCGCCTTGTTTCCAATTCCCGTTCCAGAAGATGCCAATCCGCAGGGCCTCCCTCCAGGATCAGATCCGGATCGGCGGCAAGGAGGGAGATCCCGTGAGTCCCCCCCTCCGTGGAATCTTCCAGCGAGGAGTCGAGCCAGACAAAGCCATTCCGTCCACGCAGGCACTGCGCCGCAACAAGGGGGCGGGGAGCGCTGCCGGAGCCACTGCCGGAGCAAGAGGGAGGTGTGGTGGTCGGATTGCCGGTTGAGGACATGAATGCCGGTGCCATCCGGCACCACTTGCCATCACCGCCCATTTTTGATTCCTTGGCAAGATTGCGGCGGCGCGCGTCGTGAATCTCCATCCCTTCATTCCATGAAATCCCGCTCCACCCTTCCCGTCAGGATCCTTCCCATCCTTTGCATTCTTCCGGTGTTGCCGCTTTCGGCGCAGGACCAGACGCCCGCGGCGCCCCTTCAGATTCAGGAGAGTCCGGCCCCCGGCAGCATGCCTGCCCCCTCCCTCTTTGCGCCCGAACCAAGCGCTTCCACTCAGCCCGCCAAGAGCGATGATGCCGCGACCCCTGCTCCGGCATCCTCAACATCCTCAGAGCCTGCGGCTCCCTCCCCCAATTCCGGCATGGGTTCCGCAGGGCAGAATCCTCCTCCCAGCGATCCGAATTCACTCATTCCGCCCCCGGCCGAGCCCGAGCAACCCTCCCCGATCAATGCGGCCGGCAATGAGGAGAAGCAGCGCCAGGATCAGAAAACCCGTTACTACACCGTGAAGGTGAAGGCCGACAAGGAAGAGGCCCTTGTCTCGCTTCAGCAAAAGGCCGACAAGGCCAAGAGCGACGAGGCGAAGCGTCAGGCGCTCCGCGAATACTACGACCTGCTGGCCAAGCGAATGAAGAAAATCGATCCGTCGCTCTCCGAGTGGATCGACACGATGCATGCCGCCTACCTGCGTCGCCTTGCCCAGGTTCGCGTGGAGCCGACCATCCCTCTCAACCCTCCCCCGGCTCCCGACGCGGAAGCCGCTTCCACTCCCGCCGCCAAGAAAAAAGAGGCCAATGTTTCCACGGATGGCACGGACTCGGCCGCCGCTTCCAAGAAAGGAAAGGCAAAGGCCTCCCCTACGCCCTCTCCCTCTCCCGCTTCCGAGAAAAAGCCGGAGAAGAAAAACAGCAAGTCGGCGCCCTCCAACGCCTAGAAGCCTGTTGCCGAAGTGTTGATTCGGGTGATTCGCTGACCGCCGATGCAGGGGCCGCTCGTTCTCCTGCTGGGGGTGATCGGTACCGTGTTGGATTTCGTGGTGATCCCACTGCTCGGGCTTTGTCTGCTGCAGTCGCTCGTGAACATGCGCCTGCTACGGCGACTGAAGCCATCGGCGCCGATATCTGGGTGTGAGATCCAGGACGTTTCGGTTCTGATCCCGGCGCGCAACGAGGAGCGGCGGATCCATGAATGCCTGGCCTCCCTCATCGCGCAGGAGCCCCCCGTTCGCGAGATCATCCTGCTGAATGACCGATCCACCGACCGGACCGCGGAGATCGCGGCGGCACTCGGCTTCCGCGAGGAGGTCGGCAGCAGGTTGCGATTGGTTCACGGCGCCGATCTTCCGGAGGGCTGGGTGGGGAAGAACTGGGCGTGCCATCAGCTCTCGGAAGCCGCCGATCCCGGAAGCGCCCTCCTGCTCTTCACCGATGCCGACACGATCCACGGCTCTGCTTGCGTGGCCTCTGCGGTCGGCCATGCCCGTGCGGCCAAGGCCGATCTTCTCTCGCTCTGGCCCGACCAGATCACCGGAACCTGGTCGGAGAAGCTCGTCATACCCCTCGGCTACCTGCTCTTCATGGCCTTTCACCCTTTTCCCATCCTGACCTGGCTGCAGGCCAAGCCCGGTCGCGTCGCGCGATGGGGCTTCTCCAGGAAACGCCTCGCCTCCATGGGAGCAGCGAACGGGCAGTTCCTGCTCTTTCGGAGGGATTCCTACCGGCAACTCGGCGGCCATGAGGCACTGAGGGATCATCTGGTGGAGGATATCGCATTCGGCCGCAGGGTCGCGGCCCGCACGGGCGAGGGGATGCGCCTGGTGAATGCCGACGGGATCGATCTCCTGCGATGCCGCATGTATGCCGGGTTTTCGGATCTCTGGGAGGGATTTTCCAAAAACCTCCGCCCCGTCTTCGAGGAGTCGCATCATCTCTTCCTGCTCTTCGGACTCGTCGTGGGATCACTTTTTCTTCTGCCGTTCTGCCTTGCTTGGGAAATCACTCCTGCTTTCCCCTCGGCCCTGACCGCCGTCGGACTCATCCTGCTCATGCGCCTGATCCTGACGATCCGCTTCCGCACATCGTGGCTGGGATTCATCGCACACCCCTTCGGGATCGCCCTGGCGCTGCTGATCGCGCTCAACAGTTGGCGTCTTTGCATGAGGCGAGGGATTGTCTGGAAGGGGCGCGTCTACTCCGGCACGACGCGGAGCCTGATCGACTGAACCGCCGATGAAAAAATCGGAACGCATCGGGGAGTTCGTGGAGGGATTGCAGGCCGCGAGTGCCGCCTCGGAATTCGACCGCTGCTATCTTGGATACTTCGAGTGCTTCAACAGTCAGCTCTATTACGAGGCGCATGATGTCCTTGAGCATCTCTGGCTTAAGGATGGAAGAAATGCCCCCGATTACCGCTTCCACAAGGGGTTGATCCAGTTGGCCGGCGCCTTCGTCCACATGAAGCTCCATCGCGAACATCCCTCGCATCCGAAGCATGGAAGGAGGTTGCCCCCGGCCCGGCGTCTCCTCCTGCTTGCCTCTGAAAATCTCGCTCCCTTCGCACCCCGTCATCATGGGTTTGATGTCACGGCCGCAATGGACCTCGCCGCCCGCTTTCTCACCCTGATTGAAGAGGGGAGCCATGAGCGCAATCCCTGGGATCCCAAGACCGCCCCGATTCTTCCCTTGCCCGAAGATTTTCAGCTCCTCGCTGTTTCCAGAGGGTGAACTGAATCAAGAGGTTAAAATATGGAACTCAAAAAAGGGGTCGGGGGGACTGCTCGTTGTGTCGTGGTGCTGATGGATCGTGTGCATACCAATATTTACCCTTTGCCGATCCCATTTCGTGACACCAGAACAGGTAGGCATTGCCGAGGAGGTGGGGGTTGGTCGAATCCTCCTACAGAGTAAATTTTCACAGAGAGGGTCTGTAAACC
>JBEAOJ010000194.1:0-9019 GCA_041164985.1 Verrucomicrobiota bacterium
GCTGCTGTGGCCTCCCCCCCCCAGGGTCCCATCGATGATGGTACGGCCGGGAGCGGGGCGCAGGAATTCGACGACCTCCCCGGCCAGGACTGACTCGTGGCGGAAGGAGGTGCTCATGGAAATCGGGAAAGAGGGTAAGGTCGGGGTGCCTAGGTCGTGATGGGCCCGGAGGAATCTGTTGCGTCGGCGGTTGAGTTGAAGGCGTGTCATCGCGTCACGGCATCATTACAGACCGATCATCTCGGCGACCTTGCGGTAGGAATCCGACTCGGCGGCGCTGACCGCGGCCCAGCGCTTCGCGTTCCAGATCTCGAAACGGCTGCGGCCGCCCACCAGAACGACATCACCCTCGAGTTTGAGGGCTCCGCACTGCTCCTCGGGGAGAAGCACGCGCCCGTTGCTGTCGGCAGCGACCGCCCTGGCCTGGCTGTAGAATTGACGGATCGCCTTGCGCTGCATGTCCGAGGGAATGCCGCTCTGCTTGATGCTCGTCTCGATCGAGTCGAACTCATCGGGCGGCATCACCATGAGGAAATCGCCCGAGGGATGGGGAATGGCGTGGAACTCGTCCGGCCCGCCGTTCAACCACGCAGCCGGAATCGTGACACGATTCTTCGCATCCATGGACCTCTCGAAAGTCCCGGCGTAGCTGATCGGTTTCTGGGTGGTTTTGGACATGGCGCGAGCAGTGGGCGGAAAAGCCACTTTCCTCCACTACGCCCCACTTTTTCCCACCAACCTAAAAAAGGGTCAACACCAAAAAGGAGAAAGTTTCCTGTTTTTTTCGACCCCCCGACCCCGGTCCGGGTTTCATCCGGGAGAAATTGACCTGCAAATCTTGAAAAACGCTTTCTGAAAAATTCTGCCACCATCGATGTTTGCGCAGTAAATCCGCCAGTTATTTGCACGATTGGAATCCTAACTTAAAAAAATTCCCCTGAGTTTTTCCCCAACTTGTTCACAGACCTCCAAACACCCCGAAAATGCCCTCATCCGAAGCAGATAAACTTTGCTCAATTTGTGAGTTGTGGATAGGCCACTGAATGCAGTGGCTGATTTTGAAATGAACCTCAACTCTGTCGCCGCAGAAACATCCAATGCGTGGAAGACCGGTGCAGGGATGTGGGCCAAAAATCTTTTTCCCTGATCGGTACAAACCGACTAACCAGTCAATGAATATGTCACCCCTGACACAATGGATGGGCTTTCTGATCCTTTGCTCCACCGGACTTCAGGCAGCCGACACGATCCGGGTGGTGACATGGAACCTTGCGTGGTTCCCTAGCGGGTCGCCGAGGCCGGCCCCTGCTGAAGTTGAGGAGCGGCGGATGCAAGCGGCGGCGGCCGTGCTGAAATCGATCGACGCCGACCTGATCTTCCTCCAGGAGATGCGGGACTGGGAAGCCTGCGAGCGGTTGGCGCGCGCCATGGCTCCGGCCCGCTACGAGGTGGCGGTCTGTTCGGCATTTCCACAGACGCCCCGTCAGCGGCAACCCGGCAGACAGCAGGTGGCCCTGCTGACCAAGAAAAGCGCCCACGCCGCCTGGTCTGAACCCTGGAATGGGGATGCCGGAACCTCGTTGCCGCGCGGCTTTGCCTTTGCTGCGGTCCCCTCCCGGGAATCACCCGCTTCGGCGGAGACTTCCAATCCGGCGCTCAAGTTGCTGGGCTGTTACTCGCTCCATTTGAAGAGCAACCTTGTCCGCAGCAAGGATCCCGAGAAGGTCGCCGAGAACATCCTGAAGCGCGAACTCTCGGCACGCCAACTCGTCGCCCACCGCCATGACATCGAGGGACGCATCCTGCCTGCCGTGAAGCGCTTCCTTGTGGCCGGGGACTTCAATACCGATGACGGCAATTCCGAACTGGCCGGTGAAAAAACGCTGGAAACTTTCGCCAAAGGCGGGCTCAAGGATTCGACCAAAGGGCTTCCCAGATCGGAACGGATCACCCATCCGAAACGGGGAGGCTACAAGGATGCCGTCTTCGACTATGTGCTCTACTGCGGCCTCAAACCCAAGGGAAAACCGCGCACGGTCAGGAGTAACGTGTCCGACCACTGGCCGCTGGTTGCGGAATTTGAAGTCGAGAATTAGTGCGGTTGATCTGCCCGGGTGGAGCTATCAATCCGCAGGCCAAGAACTTTTTTAACCTTTTAACCCTAACTCCGAAGATGAAAGAGATGAAACCTGCGAAAGGGATGAGCAGGTTGGAGTGCCGAAGGCAGCCCGAGTGCAGCGAGTGGCGAGTCTCATGGGTATGAGCAAGTCAATTGGCGCAAAGTGCTGGCCGATAGGAGTTGCGGATTTTTCGAGGGCGTATTGATTGATACAGGCGAGGATCGACAAGACTTCTCAGCGGTCAGCAGATTATGTCAAATCGCTCTGCTCAACTTCGGAGTTCGGGTTTAGAGCTCTTTGATGCGGTTCTCGGCGTCACCCCGATCGCGGTAGAGACACGAGATGGCTGAGACTGGAAGCTCAAGGCTTGTGAAGTAGGCACTGTAGCGGTAGCGGAAATCGAGGGCCTCATACTCCCAGAGCTCGAGTTGACGACCTGTGGAAAGAGGGAGTCGCCCGGCCTCCTTGCGCACGAGGATTAGCCTGCGATTCTTGCCCGAGTTGCCGAAGGCATTGTCTCGCAGGCCTCCACCCCGTCCTTGAGTCTGATCCAGCATGCGCAGCGGATCTTCGCCTTGAGGCCTTAGTGGAAGCGTGCAGCGACGATGAAGGGGATCTCCTTGGATGGGCCTCAGCTATACACATTCTATTTATGTTTCTTTTCCTGAATTGGCTTGCGCGGTCGTTGCTTCCCATCAAATAGGGCTGAATTCCAGATCTCCACCGGTCTTCCTTCATTGCTCACTGGAAAAAGTGAGGAGGTAAAAGGGAGAGGAATGAACCCAAAAATTGCATTAGAAGGTGGTTTGCAAAAAATTTTATCAGGAAATCAGGAAAAGAGGAATGGAGGGAACTTGGCAGGCGGGTCGGGATTGAATACCGAAGGAACCACGAAACACACGAAAAGCACGAAATGAAGGAAGTCATTGGACCCCATTTTTCCTTCTCTCACCCTCGGGATTTCGTGACTTTCGCGTTTTTCGTGGTTCTCCCTCCCTTGCTTCGTATTCACCATCTTGGTGAAAACACCAGACCTGTTGTCAGGGTTTCATTGCAAAATCTGGAATGAATCCTGATACCCCCGTCGACAGAACTTACCATTGGACAAATCCCGTCTGAAAAGGAACTCTTCTCATTTTCCTAGCCATGGCCCACAACATTCCACTTGAAGACGGCTTCACCGACATCATCGGCAAGGCTCAACGCGGACAATCCATCACCGATGAGGCGCTCGCCGGACTCACCGGGATCAGCCTCACGGCAATCCAATCCCTGAAGGGAGGGGAACTCGACGAGGCGGCTCTCGCCAAGGTGTCGGAAGAGCTGGGGCTGGGTGGCAACGCCCTTTTGGCCCTGGCCAAGGGCAGCTACCAACCCGCACCGGTCGCCGAACCGGAGGGGCTTGCCTGCTTCAACACGGTCTTCGAGGACATGACGGTGAATTCCTATCTCGTCTGGGATCCCGCCACGCGCGAGGCGGCCTTCTTCGACACCGGGGCCGACGGTCAGCCGATGCTCGATTTTGCAGAGGCCCGCGGCCTCAAGGTGAAGCAGATCTTCATCACCCACATCCACACGGATCACGTCCTCGACCTCGACAGACTGGTTGA
Organism: Verrucomicrobiota bacterium; assembly: GCA_041164985.1. GTDB lineage: Bacteria > Verrucomicrobiota > Verrucomicrobiia > Chthoniobacterales > UBA6821 > UBA6821. Next base: position 3,731 of record JBEAOJ010000194.1, read on the forward strand.
GAAAACCGGCGCCCATGCCTGGGTCTGCGTGAAGGAGCCGCTCACGGGAGCCGAGTCGTTCGAGCCAGGCCGTTCCTTCAAGATCGGGAAACTGACCGTGGACACGCGCGAAACAAGCGGTCATGCCGCGGGTGGCGTGACCTATGTCGTGGGAGGACTCGGCCAACCGGTCGCCATCGTCGGCGACTCGATCTTCGCGGCCTCCATGGGGGGCGGCATGGTCTCCTACTCCGACGCCGTGCGGAACAACCGGGAGCAGGTTCTGACGCTGCCCGATGCGACGATCCTCTGCTCCGGACACGGCCCCCTCACCACGGTCGGTGAGCAGAAGATAGCCAATCCCTTTTTCGCAGCCTGATCACCTCACAACCAACACACACATCATGAGCAAAGAAACCATCGGAGTCGTCGGAGTCGGTCGCATGGGCGCCAACATGGCGCGCCGCCTCAAGGACCAGGGATACAGCGTCACCGCCGTCTTTGACAGCCATGCCCCGCTGGCCGTCGAACTTGCCGCCGAAATCGGCGCGGAAGCAGCGGCATCGCTCGCCCGCGTCACGGAACTGGCCGACATCATCATCACCGTTGTGACCGACGACAAGGCGATGCATGCGATTTTTCAACCGCAGGGGGACAGCCTGCTGAACGGGGCGAAGGGAAATCTCTTCATCAACTGCGCCACCGTCTCCCCCGCCGTGCATCTCGCCGTCGAGGAGCTCGCCCACAGGGCGGGTGCGGAATCCCTGGAAGCCTGCATGGCCTCCAGCATCACCCAGGCGCGTGAGGGAACCCTCTACCTCATGACCGGCGGCACCGATCAGGCCTTCCGCCGAGCCGAACCGATCCTCAAGGACCTCAGCGTCTCGCTGCGCCACATCGGCGCCACCGGCAAGGCGGCGCAGGTCAAGGCGCTCGTTAACATGGTCATGAACATCAATACCGCCGGCCTCGCCGAGGGACTGGGGCTGGGGGAGGCCCTCGGCCTCGACCTGACCATGCTGCGGGAGGTCTTCTCCCAGACCGGCGCGAACTCCCGGGTACTCGTCACCGACGGCGAGGACATGCAGAACCGCGACCACTCCTGCTTCTTCTCCGGCGCCCATGCCGCTAAGGACAGCGGCATCGCCCTGGCCCTGGCCGTGGAAAAGGGACTCACACTCCCCCTCGCCGAGGCGACCAAGAAGCAGTATGACCGGATGGTTGCCGAGGGCTTCGGAGAGCTCGACAAATCGGGAGTTGCCGAACTCACCTTCCCCGGCCGCGGCAAACGCTGAAATCCTCGGATCACCCCATGAAAAACAAAAAACCCATGAAAAAGGAAAATCCCCCGAAGCTCCGCTTTGTGGCCAACACCTGGTCGCTTGTCCAATATCCCAGCGCCAAGAATGAGTGGACCCTTGAGCGCAAGGTCAAGGCCATCAAGGAGGCCGGCTTCGACGGCATCACGACTATCTCGACGCCCGAACTCAAAAAACTGGCCGACAAACACGGTCTGATAATCATCGGTTACTTCGCCTCAGCAAAGGCCGGGGAATTCCGCAAACTGCTCAAGCAGAACGCCGACAACGGCGGCCACTACATCAATGTCCAGTTGGCGGACGAGGACACCCTCACCCCCGAGGCGCTCAAGCTGACCCTGCGCCTTATGAAGGAAGCGGAGGCGATCGGCTGCGAACCCTCCGTGGAGATCCACCGCGACACCTGCACGGAGACTCCGGAGAAAGCCTATGCCCTGGCCGACGGCTACCGGAAGGCCACCGGGAAATACCTCCCGATGACACTCGACTACTCGCATGTCTCGGTGGTCAAGCACCTGCATCCCGGCAACTACGCAGAAAAGCTGCTTGTCCAACCAAAGCTCATCCAGCGGGCGGAACTCATCCATCTTCGTCCCTTCAACGGCCACCACTGCCAGATTCCCGTCACCGACGGGAAGGGGAACCTTACCCCGGAGATCAAGGAGTGGCTCCCCTTTGCCGAGGCTCTCTTCAGGGTCTGGCGCCAGGGGAATCAAGCCGGACGAGAACTCTATGTCTGCCCTGAGATGGGCCCCGTCGCCGGCGGCTACAACCTCCACAGTCTCCCGAACAGCTGGGAGGAGGCGATCGTTCTGAAAGGGCTGATCGAGAAGGCATGGAAGGCCTCCGCACTCCCCGAAAAGAAAGCCAAAAAGAAGGGCTGATCCCGACAGCGCAAGCCGCCTCACCCATTGAAAAACCGGAGCATCCGCGTTGCGGATCTCCGGTTTTTTCGTCGGACTCGTTCCTGGGGAAGCGCTGATTAGAGCATCTCATAGAGGCCGTTGTGGTAAGCCTTAACCGATCCGAAGCATCGGCTTGGGCAAGCCAAGGGGCAAAAAGGAGATGTTTATGAAAACCGCTTGTGGCAAAAGAGTATGACTTTAGTGCCACATTGATGCGTACAGAACCCGTCACCACTCTGAAAAGCAAGGCTATGGATGTGATCGAGCGACTTGCCGAGGATCGGGAACCTGTCCTCATCACCCAGCACGGTTCGCCAACCGCCTCTCTCGTGGATGTCGATACCTTTGCCGCGATGCGCGAAAAGCTCGGGTTGCTCGAGGGGATCGCTCGAGGAGAAAAGACCTTCCAAGAAGGCAGGATCGTGACGCATTCCGACGCCAGAAAGCGTCTCTCCCGATGGCTCGACTAATCATCCGCTGGGAGGAGCCTGCACTCGAGGATCTCGACAGGATTGCCGATTACATCGCGCTGGATAAACCCCTTGCCGCACGGAATCTCGTCCGGCGTGTCATGGAATCCGTGGAATGTCTGACGGATTTCCCTCAGTAAGGCTCCAATCCCCAGTAACTCAAAGGCACACCCTACAGGCAACTCTTGTTCGCCGCGCTGCGTCTCTTCTACCGCATCGCGGAAAAACAGATCTCATCCTGCACGTCATGCGCTGTGAAAAGCTCTTTCACTTGGACGAACTGACCGGACGGGAGAAGTAATCTATCGCTTGTTTATAGGCCCCCGCAGAGGCGTGGAGAGCCCGAAAGAGGCCTACGCCAAGGTGGTGACTGAGCTATCATAAACCTCAAAGTTTATCCCTCAGGCTCAGAGTAAGCAGAAGGGCCATCAGGATTTCTTATCTGACCTGCTTTCCGAATTTTCGTAATGAAAAACAGTGTTAACCAAGGCTAGTCCAAGCAACCACGCGGTTCCGAATAAAAATCCATCGATCCATCCGAAATGGAGTCGCAATGAAAGAGTTATCATCAGAACAAAAAACACAACAGATATGACCTTCATAAGCCCAACCTGCCACTTTTGTACAGTAGCGTAAAATGCTTTCTAAACTGCGCTTCTTGCAAATCTGAAAAGGCTTGTAAGTTTGGATGCCGCGCAAGGCGCGCGAGCAAAGCTGTAGTGAACTACTGCGAGCGAGCAGCAACACTGCGCGGCGCCAAAATCCCAAGCCTCCTCAACCTTCCATCAGGGAGGGGATAGCCCCCTCAAAGGTCTTGTTGAGGGAATCAACAGACCAGCTATAAAAATTCGCTCCCGTCTTGATGGAGAGGTCGGCCTTGGCCATGACTTCGCCGATCTTGCGGAAGGGAACGCCGGTGGCGGCGAGTTCCTTCTCGAGCGAGGTCACATCAGAGGCCTTCACGGAGATGACGATGCGGCCCTGGGTCTCGTTGAAGAGGACCACGTCGGGACGCTGGTCGCTGGCGCCGAGATCGATCCAGGCCCCCAGTCCGTTGCCGAAGCAGGACTCGGCGAGCGTGACAGCGAGGCCACCCTCGGAGCAGTCGTGGGCGCTGCGGACGAGTCCCTTGCGGATGACTCCGAGCAGGGCGGCGTGGATCGCCTTTTCCTTCTCGAAGTCGAGGGCCGGTGGGGCACCCTCCTTGCGGCCATGGATGGCGAGAAGGTAGTGGGAAGCACCGAGTTCGCTGCCGGTCTCGCCGATCAGGAAGATCTGGTCACCGGCTTCCTTGAAGGCCTGGGTGGTGATGTGCGCCGCGTCGTCGATGCGGCCGACCATCGAGATGGTGGGGGTCGGATCGATGGCCCCGGCAGGGCTTTCGTTGTAGAGGCTGACATTGCCGCCGGTGACGGGGACGTTGAAAGCGCGGCATCCCTCGGAGATTCCCTCCACGGCGGCGCGGAGTTGGTAGAAGTTCTCCGGCTTGTGGGGGTTGCCGAAGTTCAGATTGTCGGTGACACCGAGAGGAACGGCACCGGAGCAGGCCAGGTTGCGGGCGCACTCGGCGACGGCGATGCGCGCCCCGACCGTGGGATCGAGGCGGCAGTAGACGGCGTTGCAGTCTGTGGCGGCGGCCAGGATCTTGTTCGCCTCGCGGACTATGAAGACGGCCGCATCGGATCCCGGGAGAACCGCCGTCCCAGTACGGACCATGTGATCGTACTGGCGCCAGACCCAGCGCTTGCTGGCGATACTGGGATGGGAAAGGAGCTTCGGCAGGACTGCGGAAGGATCGGCCTGAGGGACGGTCGAGAGGTCGAGCGGTGCGGGTGGCGTGAAGGGAGCCGCCTCGCGGAAATAGAGCGGGCCGTCATCGGCAAGCGAGCGGGCCGGAATTTCGACAACGACATCCTTGCCGTTGCGAACACGCATCATGCCGTCGTCGGTGACGGTGCCGATCTCGGCGTAGGGAAGGTCCCACTTCTCGAAGATCCGCTTCACGACATCCTCCCGACCCTTCTTGACGATCACGAGCATGCGCTCCTGCGACTCACTCAGGAGAACCTCGTAGGGGGTCTGGCCCTTGGCGCGCTGGGGGACAAGCTGGATATCGATCTCGACACCGGTGCCGCCGCGGCTGGCGGTCTCACAGGTGGAGCAGGTGAGTCCGGCCGCACCCATGTCCTGGATGCCTGCGACTGCGTCGGTGGCCAGCAGCTCGAGGCAGGCCTCGAGGAGGAGCTTCTCACGGAAGGGATCGCCAACCTGGACGGCTGGACGATCGGCCTTGGATTCCTCGGTCAGCTCGCGCGAGGCGAAGGCGGCGCCGGCGAGACCATCACGGCCTGTCTCAGCGCCGACATAGAAGACGGGATTGCCCACACCCTCGGCGGCGCCGCGGGCGATCTGCTCGTGGCGGAGGATACCGAGGCAGAAGGCATTCACCAGCGGGTTACCGCTGTAGCTCTCGTCGAAGTAGACCTCGCCGGCGACGGTGGGCAGACCGATGCAGTTGCCGTAGTGGGCGATGCCCGCGACCACGCCCGCGAAGAGGCGGCGGTTGGTCTTGGCCTGCTCGCTGTCACCCTCGATGGAGCCGAAGCGGAGGGAATC
>JBEAOJ010000195.1:0-2679 GCA_041164985.1 Verrucomicrobiota bacterium
GCCTCGCGCGCCCCCTTCACCGCAAGCAGCGGGTAGGAGCCGTTGCCGGCGATCAGGAAGAGTGTCTCTGGCTTCTGCACGATTCCCGAGCCTACCCGCAACACACCCCTTCAGACAGCTAGAAAAACGCCTTCCCGCTGTTTCAAGGGGGCGTAGAGGAGACACGGAGGAAAAATCTGGGCTCCTCGCTGTTTTCAGTCGGTGAAGACGAGATACAGAGGAATAATCAGGAAATCAGCCGTAACGGATGCGTACCAACGGCCGGGCCAGCCAAATCAGGAAAAAAGGGAGGAATGAGTGTTATCAACCACCGAGGGCATATTGCCCATCCATGGATCTGAAAAAAGAGGGGCCGAATGGATATCAGGTCATGGCCTTCCAGTCCTGTCCCGACTGGCTTCGTGACCTCTCCCAAGGCCCTGTATTGCCTCGCCATCCCCGTTGGCCTCGCCCTGAAGGGCTGTGCGTCGCACAGGCTTCATCGTGCCTCCCGGCACTCGATGTTGCCTGCCCCATCACCAAATCCCTTCGCAAATTCCGCCAGACTAATCATGAAGATGGTATATTTCTCTCTTCCTGATTTCCATATCAATTCATCAGTCACATCATATGACCCTGCAGGAAGCCTCCCATTTTGATCTGCCCACCCCTACCGGCGTGATGCGCGTGCATCGCTTCCTGCCGCAGGAGGGGAGTTGGCCAGCCGTGATCCTCTATTCCGAGATTTACCAGATGACCGCGCCGATTCAGCGACTTGCGGAGAGGCTTGCCTGCGAGGGATTCGAGGTACTCGTTCCCGAAGTCTACCACGAGTATGAGGTGCCCGGCACGGTGCTGGCCTATGACAAGGAGGGAACGGATCGCGGCAACTTCCTCAAGTTCGAGAAACCCGTCGCTGCCTTCGACTCAGATGCCAAGGCGTTGATCGATTCCGTCATGGCCCGCCCCGACTACCGATGGAAGGGAATCGGTACGATCGGCTTCTGCCTCGGGGGACACCTTGCCTTTCGTTCGGCTTTGGATTCCCGGGTCAGGGCATCTTCCTGCTGGTATCCGACAGACATCCACTCCGCCACCCTCGGGAAAGGAAAAAGCGACGACACGCTGGCCCGAAGCGGTGAGATCGCCGCCGAGTTGCTCCTGATCTGGGGTAGGCAGGATCCCCATGTTCCGGCCGAAGGGCGCCGCAAGATCTACGATCACCTCACCGAGGCCGGGAGAAACTTTACATGGCATGAGTTCAACGCCGCCCATGCCTTCGCCCGTGATGAGGGGCTCCGCCATGATGAGGCGGCGACGCGACTTGGGTGGGAGATGACCCTGGAACTCTTCAAAAGGAAGTTGGTTTAGGCCCGGGATGGAACCCGGGCCCCCCACTCCACTTGCAAAGTGACTGACTTAGGCATTTTTACATGCTCCCGCCAGTAGTAGGTTTGGCAGAGGGCGGTGTTGATGATCGTTCGCATTAGGGAAGCGCTGATTAAATCGCATAGAGGCCGTTGCGGAAAGCCGTAGCGGATGCGAAGCAACGACCGGGCAAGCCATGGGCCGCGGGTAAGGCGGCTTCGCGGGAGCATCCCCGCAGCGGGCTGTTACCGCGAAGTCAACGAAGCCCTCGGCCTGTTATCGCCGCAACCCGATGGGCTGAAGAGCATTTGCTGACGGCACATTGCTGCCGCAAAGCAGTGCCGCACTGAAGAGTTACGCTATGCGGACTTCTCCGCGCCCGTTCCCACGGGCTTGGTTTTGAAGGCGCGAGTGCTGGGCAAAACGTAGCTGCGGGGGCTGATTGGGTAGATTTGCCGCAGGCAAACCCGACAGCGAGCCTCGCGATCATCGAGTGCCTGGAAGCATGGTGAAGTCTGCGATGCAGTCCGAAGCAAGAACGAGGGCCTCGGGAGAGGCCGAGGCAAAGCGAGCGAGTCAAAACCCGCACCGGTCTCGCCCAAGCAAGCAACGCCGCAACGACGCGCGGTGGGAAATGTGTCGCAGCCTGCGAACCAAGCCTCCGGGAGGAGGCGCGGAGAAGCCCTCCAAAGGAGGGATCCCGAAGCGTCACCGCTTGCTGACCGCCGAGTGCCTGGGGGCACGGCGTAGCCTGTCCCGCAACTGCCGGGACAGTCCCGAAAGGGACGAACCAAACTCCTGGGAGGGTGTACGGAAGACTGCGACTCTGTCGCTGCCCGAAGCAAGGGAGCCGCAGCTCCCCGGGAGGGAAGTGGCATCAAGCCGTCGGGAGACGGCGAGGCAAAAATCGACAAATGCTATTGAGCCCTTAGGCTTGAGGAAGTAATTGAGCAACTCATGAAATCCAACCAACCCATGAAATCAACCAGCCCGGAGACCGGGAGCTTTTGCGTCGGCGATGCCCGGATAGGGCTTGTCATTGAAGGCGGTTGCCTGCGCTCGATCGGTGAGGTGACGGTCAGCGGCACCGCGCTGCGTAATCCTCTGGCGCGCTTTTTGCCGTGGTTCGACAGCTACGAGGGGGAGGTCTTTGACCGGTTCGAGCTCAAGGGAATCGAGCAGGGCGGTGAGGAGACGCGCATCCGGTTGCTGGCGGTGAGCAATGAGGACTATCCCTTCCGGGAGCGGCGCGACTGCTCGGGCGACCTCTGCTTCCGCAACCGCTCGTTTGACGAGCCGCCGGTGGCCGTGGAGTTGGCCATTGTCTTCAAG
>JBEAOJ010000196.1:0-2815 GCA_041164985.1 Verrucomicrobiota bacterium
GCGGTGTCGAGGAGCTTGCGGAACATCTCGATGTCGGTGACGGTGGTCTTCTGGGTGTCGCGGAGACCGATGATCTCGACTTCCTCACCCTTCTTGAGGATACCGCGCTCGACGCGGCCGGTGGCCACGGTGCCGCGACCTTCGATGTTGAACACGTCCTCGACGGGGAGGAGGAAGGGCTGATCCTTCGGACGCTCGGGCATCGGGATGTAGTTGTCGACGGCCTCGATGAGGGCGAGGATGTTCTTCTCCTGCTCGGCGTCTCCCTCGAGTGCCTTCTTGGCGCTGCCCTTGACGATGGGAATCTCGTCACCGGGGAAGTCGTAGCTCTTGAGCAGATCGCGAACCTCCATCTCGACGAGGTCGAGGAGCTCCGGATCGTCAACGAGGTCGACCTTGTTCATGAAGACGACGAGCGAAGGAACGCCGACCTGACGGGCGAGCAGGATGTGCTCACGGGTCTGGGGCATCGGGCCGTCAGCGGCGCTGACGACGAGGATCGCTCCGTCCATCTGGGCGGCGCCGGTGATCATGTTCTTGACGTAGTCGGCGTGTCCCGGGCAGTCGACGTGCGCGTAGTGGCGCTTCTCGCTCTCGTACTCGACGTGGGCGGTGGAAATGGTGATACCGCGGGCCTTTTCCTCGGGAGCCGCGTCGATCTGGTCGTAGGCGCGGGCTTGGGCCTTGCCGGTCTTGGCCAGCACGGTGGTGATGGCGGCGGTGAGGGTGGTCTTGCCGTGATCAACGTGGCCGATCGTGCCGATGTTCACGTGATCTTTTTCGCGTTTGAAGGCTTCTTTTGCCATATGGGTGGGTTGTGCTGGTGGTTGTTTTTTTGTTTGGTGATTCGTTCCTCTGGAGCCCATGACCGGGATTGAACCGGTGACCTCGTCCTTACCAAGGACGTGCTCTGCCAACTGAGCTACATGGGCCTGTCCGGTCCGAAGACCGGCCAAGTTATTGAAAGAACAGAGACCCGGGCGGGCCGGGTCGATTCCGCAGACTTCTTGAAAGCTCCAACCGAAGCGGCATCCGTTTCACGGGGACGCGACGCGACGATGCTTTCCTGAAAAAAGCGGATGGAAAGAATGATTCGCCCGCGTTCTCCTGTCAAAAGCAATTTTACAACCAATTTTAGGGGTGCCCCCGAGGGGGTGCCTGCTGCATGATGCCGCGATGACCAAGAACGAGAAACCCGACTTCCTCGATGTCGCCTCGTTCCGGCGCGATTACCTCCGCGCGGAGTTGCGGCGCGCCGACCTGCCCGCCGATCCCCTGGTGCTTTTTCACAATTGGATCGACGAGGCCGCCGCCTGTCCGAACATCCTGGAACCGACCGCCATGGTCCTCTCCACCGCCTCGGCCCAAGGGGATGTCTCCTCCCGCGTGGTACTGCTGAAGGGCTACGATGTGAAGGGATTCCGCTTCTTCACCAATACGGGAAGTCGCAAGGCCTCCCAGATCGGCTCCAACGGTTCGGTCTCGCTGCTCTTCTACTGGGAACCGCTCGAGCGCCAGATCCAGATCAACGGGCGTGCCTCCCGTCTCCCGCGCGCTGAAACGGAAGCCTACTTCGCCAGCCGTCCACGAGGTAGCCGGATCGGTGCCTGGGCCTCCCGGCAGAGCGAAGTGCTCCCCGACCGCGAGACGCTCGACCGACGCGCGGAGGAACTGGATCGGCAATTCGGCTCGGGTGATGTTCCCGCGCCGGAGTTCTGGAGCGGTTATCTGGTGGTTCCCGCGACCATCGAGTTCTGGCAGGGACGGTCCAACCGCCTCCACGACCGCTTCCGCTACCGCCGCCCCGTCGGCGCGGAGTGCGAGAATTCAGGAGACTGGCTCATCGAGCGGCTCAGTCCGTAAGGGATAAACTGAAAGAAAGATGCATCGGTTGAGACAGCAGTTCCACTTCCTCTGGAGACTGGTGAGGGAGACCTTCACGATCTACTCACGCATCAACGGCGAACAGAGCGCCGCCGCCTTCGCCTACTACGCCCTCTTCTCCCTGGTGCCGCTTGTGGCACTGCTGCTGACGCTCGGCTCCTACATCTTTCCGGCCGACTCGGTGTTCGAGACGATCCACCGCTTTGTCCCGATGGGGGATGACCAGCAGGAGCTGCTCTGGAGCATGGTGCACGGGTTGGAGAAGGCGCGCGGCGGCGTCAGCATCGTCTCGCTCCTGATCCTGACCTGGGCCTCGCTGCAGTTCTTCCACGCGCTGGTTCTCTCGATCAACCACGCCTGGGGCACGCGCCGCCTCCCCTGGTGGCAGATGCCGGTCAAGAATCTCGCCATGATCCTCGCCATGACCGGCGCCCTGCTCATCGGAACCGTGGTGCCCGCCATCCTGCAGGGGGTTGCCAGGATCCTGCGGCTGCTGGAGGACTTCCTCAACGATCACTTCCCGCTCCTGGACCTCGGCCGTGTTCTGGCCTTCGTCGATATCAGCCGCTGCATCGGCGGCACACTCGTCCTCTTCTACTGCTTCGCGGTCCTCTACAAACTCGCCCCGCGCCACAGGATCACCCTCCCCCAGATCTGGATCCCCGCACTGACGGTCGCAATCCTTCTGCAGCTGGGTCAGGCCTTCTTCGTGCACATCGTTCCGAAGCTCGTGAACTACGGCGCCATCTACGGCACCATGGGAAGCATGATGTTCCTGCTGCTCTGGGTCTACATGGCCGGCGTCATCATCATCCTCGGAGGATGCCTCTGCGCGGCAATGGCCCATGTTGAAGGTCACGCCTACATCAACCACCGGCAGATCGGGGCGCACACGACGGGAGACGACCATCCGGAGCCGTGACAATGCGAG
>JBEAOJ010000197.1:0-3003 GCA_041164985.1 Verrucomicrobiota bacterium
AATCCATGATCACACGCAGCGGCATCGGCTATGACGTCCATCGACTCGAGGTGGCGGGGGCCGACCGACCCCTCATCCTTGGAGGCGTGGCCTTCCAGCACCCGCAGGGGCTCACGCTTTCCGGTCACTCCGATGCCGACGTTCTCTGCCACGCGATCGCCGATGCACTGCTCGGCGCTGCGGGGCTCCAGGACATCGGCCATTATTTTCCGAACACCGATACCTCCATCCGCGGCATCTCAAGCCTCGAGATCCTGCGGCGTGTCGCGGGGATCCTCGCCGACGCGGGGGCCAGGATCATCAATGTCGACTCCACCCTGGTTGCTGAGGAACCGCGCATCGGTCCCTATGTGCAGCAGATGAGGGAGCGCATCGCCGGATCGTTGGGGCTCGACTCGTCACGGGTCGGAGTCAAGGCGACGACCAACGAGTGCCTCGGTTTCCTCGGACGCGGAGAAGGGATAGCCGCACTAGCAACGGCCTCCGTCGAAACGCCTGCCGAATAAGCGATGGGTGCCGTTCAGGTTCACAACACCCTCAGCCGCAAGCTTGAGGCGATCGTTCCCCGGACCGGCGAGGGGCAGACCCTCTCCCTCTACACGTGCGGCCCGACCATCTACGCCCACGCCCATATCGGCAACTTCCGGGCCTATGTCTTCGAGGATCTCCTCCAGCGACATCTCCTGGAGAGGGGCTTCACCGTCCGCCGCGTGATGAACCTCACGGATGTCGACGACAAGACGATCCGGGGAGCCCATGACGCCGGCATGGCCCTCGGCGACTACACCCGTCCCTTCAAGGAGGCCTTCTTCGAGGATGCAAAGACCCTGCGACTCCTTCCCGCGGAGGCCTATCCGGCAGCCACCGATCCCGAGCAGATCGCCCGGATGATAGCCATGATCTCCACGCTCATGGAGCGCGGCCACGCCTACCAGGCCGAGGATGGCTCCCTCTATTTCCGCATCGCATCCTTTCCGGATTACGGAAAGCTTGCCCATGTTGATCTGGAGGGACAGCGCCCCGGACAGCGGGTTGCGAGCGACGAGTACGAGAAGGAAGCCGTCGCCGACTTCGCCCTCTGGAAGGCCTGGGTCCCGGAAGACGGAGCCGTGGGATGGGAGAGCCCGTGGGGAAAGGGGCGCCCCGGATGGCACATCGAGTGCAGTGCCATGGCGACCGGCCTGCTCGGCGAGACCATCGACATCCACTGCGGAGGAGTGGACAACATCTTCCCCCATCACGAGGCCGAGATCGCCCAGTGCGAGTGCGCTGGTCACGGGAAGTCCCCCTTCGTCCGCTACTGGATGCACTGCGCCCACCTCATGGTCGAGGGATCTAAGATGGCCAAGTCCGCGGGGAATTTCTTCACACTCCGGGATCTTTTGGAAAAGGGATGGACCGGCCGCGAAGTCCGCTATGCCCTGATCTCCGTTCACTACCGGGGAGCGCTCAACTTCACCATGGAGGGACTCGCGGCGGCCCGCACGGCACTGGCGCGACTCGATGCATGGCGCGAACGTCTGACAGAGACCGCCGGCTTGGAATCCGCCTCGGAGAAGCCCGACGCGGAGACGGAGGGATTCTTTACCGCCCTAGATGACGACCTGAATATCTCAGGCGCCTTGGCGGTTCTCTTCGAGACTCTGCGTGAGAGCAACCGCAGCATGGATGAGGGAAGGCTGACCCCGCCGCAGGCACGCGGACTTCTCGCATGGCTCGCCCGTGTGGACGGTGTGCTGGCGCTTCAGCCCGATGCCGGCGCCGCGATCCCGGAGGAGGTGGAGGAGCTGCTTGCCGCCCGCGCCGTCGCCCGTGCGGCCAAGGAGTGGAAAAAGAGCGACGAACTCCGCGACCAGATCGCCGCACTCGGCTGGTTGGTGAAAGATACAAAAGACGGCCAACGGGTCACCAGAAGCTGATACGGGGACTGTCAGCGGTTTCCTAGGCCCCACCACCTCTCGTGAGATACTGCTTGTCTGATCGACTGTCCAAGAGCAATCCTAGTCGCCTATGTCCTACACGCTTCCCGCTCTTCCCTACGCCTTCACGGCACTCGAACCGCACATCGACGCTCGCACGATGGAAATCCATCACGACAAGCACCATGCCGCGTATGTCAATAACCTGAACAACGCGCTCAAGGATCATCCCGAACTCGCCTCTAAGCCGGTCAACGAGCTCATCGCGAACCTCTCCGCCGTACCCGAGGCCATCCGGACTCCCGTCCGCAACAACGGTGGCGGCCACTCCAACCATACCTTCTTCTGGGAGCTCATGACCCCCGGAGGCGCCACCGCTCCGGTTGGAAAGCTGGCGGAAGCGATCTCCAAGACCTTCGGCAGCGTCGACGAGTTCAAGGCCAAGTTCGAAGCCGCCGGAGTCGGACGTTTCGGCAGCGGATGGGCCTGGCTCATCGTGAACAAGCAGGGTGGACTCGAGATCGTCTCCACCCCCAATCAGGACAGCCCGATCATGGAAGGGAACAAGCCCGTCCTCGGCAACGATGTCTGGGAGCACGCCTACTACCTGAACTACCAGAACCGCCGCCCCGACTACCTCAAGGCCTGGTGGAACGTGGTCAACTGGAACCACGCCGAGCAGAACTATCTAAACGCGCTCAAGTAGTTTCTTTCGGCCCAGGGCTTCGTTGCTGCGCGCTCACCGTAGGTTTTGCTACGACATCGCTTGCGATGCCTGGCCCAGAACCAAAATCAACACCTTTAGAAAGCCCCGTGACCTGCAAAGGCGCGGGGCTTTTTGCATTCGGAGTGCACGGAAAAAACAGTTGCCTGCTGTGACGCTGAGGCGCTGAGAGGTTGAAATAACCAATCAAGGATTAATACCATCTCCACTCTTATTCCGGTGGAATCAGCTGGTTCTTTCGGCGATGGGCGTTGTTGTCATCCCTCGGGTTATCTTCAGATAGCCCTCGGTCTTCCGCCTAGCCCATCACCAAAATCCCTTCGCCAATTCCACCAGACTAATCATGGAAATGGTATAAGG
>JBEAOJ010000198.1:0-10627 GCA_041164985.1 Verrucomicrobiota bacterium
AACCCGGTTCAGGTCTCCATCAAATGGCCGGCGAATTTCCAATTCCATCCCTATCCGGTGGAACTCGCCTGCAAGGATCCCTGCCACTACAGGATCGTCAATGCAATGCCCTCCAAGACCCTTCTGCTCAGGACACTTCCCGAGAACAACAGACCCTCCAGACAACTGGGCCTCCTTGCCCCGGGCAACAGCCTTCTCCTGACCGGTCAACCTCCCTGCGTGGAATGGTTGGCCGAAATTGACGGAAAAGCCTATCCCGTCACGATCATGCAGGAGGGAGCCGCCGCAAACTGCCTCATTCCCTTTTTCCTCCGTGACGGCAAACCGACCTACATCCGCGTCTTTGAAACTCCGTAAAGGAATGGTTCACTTTTCCAGCCTTTCCACCGAGTACTGCCGGGAGCCGGACTCTGTCGGCGGTGGAGTTTTGACGATGAGCGGCAACTGCCGTCAAAGTCGAAGCTCCCTTCCTGCCCCAACTCCCAGCACGTTACGCCTTTGGCAGAGGCAGGAGCACGGCCTCGTCGCGGAAGCGCATGGCGGGAGTGCGCTGGCCGATGCTCTCCCCGAGCGCCAGGAAGAGATCGATCCGATTGTTGAGCCTGAGGAGGCGCGTGTTCATCAGGACACTCTCGGCGGCCAGCATGCTTCGCTGTGCCTGGAGGAGCGAGACGATGTCGATCTGGCCGGATTTGTATCGAACGGTGGCGATCTGGTAGGCCAGGCGGAGTTCTCCGAGCGCCTTCTCCTGGAGCTGTTCGCGGGAGACAAGCGTGGCCTCGTTGGAAAGCGTGTTCTCGACTTCCCGGAATGCGGTGAGCACCTGCTGGGCGTAGGTGGCCGCGGCGGTGTCGCGCTGCGCTTTGGTGAACTTCACGTTCCCTGAGATCCTGCCGCCGTCGAGAATCGGCGCCGTGAGGTTGGCCGCCACCGTGTAGAGGAAGCTTCTGTCGCTCGTGATATCCTGGAGCAGGACCGAGGGTGTCCCCGCCGTGGAGGTGAGGGCCAGCCTCGGAAGGCGCTCGGTCCTGGCGGAGAAGAGGCGGTTCTCCGATGCGAAGAGAGTCCAGTCGGCCGCGCGCAGATCGGGACGGCGCAGGAGCAATTCCGAGGGGAGCCCGGCCGGAACCTCCGGAATGATGCGGGGGAAGGAGGCACGACGGTCTTCCAGTTCGGCGGAGGGATAACGGCCGAGCAGGGTCTCGAGCGAGCGCTTGGCATCGGCGTAGTTCTGCCGTCGCTGGACAAGATTCGCCTCGGCGTTGATCTCGTCGGAACTGCTGAGCCGCACGTCAAAGGCGGAGACCGCGCCGTTCTCGAAGCGTGCCCTGGCCAGGTCCCGTGTTTTGCGCAGGCTTGTCAGCGTCTCCTCGGCGATGCGGACCTGCTCGCGGCTCTCGATCACGGCGAACCATCCTTTGGCCGCCTGTCCGGCAAGCGAGAGTCGGGCCCCCTCGTAGGTGAATGTGGCGGTGGCGGCATCCGCCTTGGCGGCCTTGGAGAGGGACCGCAGGCGCCCCCAGACATCCAGTTCCCAGCTGAGGGCAAGGTTGACGGTGTAGTTCCAGTTGCCCGGATCAATCTGATAGTTGACCGACTGGGCGTTGTAGATGGGGGTATCGTTGACCGACGCGCCCGCCGTCACTCCGAGTTGGGGATAGAGATCCGCGGTAACGACGCGGGATTTGGCGACGGCCGCCTGAAGACGGCCCGCCGCGGCCTTCAGGTCGTAGTTGTCCGCAAGAACGCCCCGCACCACGGAATCGAGCATCGGGTCGTGAAAGGTGGAGAGCCAACCGGAAGGGGCGAGCGGGGATTTCACTGCCGTGGCCTTCCATTCGGGGGGAACGGACACGGGGGATGTCGGGGCTTTCTTCCGGGGCGTGGAGCACCCCGGCGCAAGCATGGCGAGAAACAGCGCCGTCAACGGGAAGGTTCTGTGCATCGAGGGCGCCATGGAGCCACTATTCCGAGCTGAGAGCGACCACGGGATCAAGTCGGGAAGCCTTCCTCGCCGGCCAAAAACCGAACAGAATCCCCGTGGTGAAGGCCGCCCCGAAGGAGAGTATGACGGGGGCCGGGGCGACCACCGCCTTGGATTCCCCGATGGTCACGAACCCGGAAACCAGCATCCCGAGAAGCACCCCGATCACTCCTCCCAGCAGGCAGACCAACACGGCCTCGGTGAGGAACTGGAGCTGGATGTCGCGACTGCGCGCCCCGCAGGCCATGCGGACCCCGATCTCGCGGGTCCTCTCGACGACATTCACCAGCATGATGTTCATGACTCCGATTCCCCCGACAAGCAGGGAGACAACCCCGACGGCGCCCAGGAGGAAGCGGAAGGAGTTCTGGGTGTTGCGGTTCGCCTCGATCATCGCGGCCTGGTTGAAGATCCTGAAATCCTCCTGCTGCCTGAGCCGGTTGAGGCGGGAACGGATCTCGTCCTGCACCGCCTCGACGTTGACGTAATCGTCGACCGTCACGCTGATCTGATTGAGGCGGACACTCCGGAAGATGCGCGCCTCGCCGGTGGAGAGCGGAATGATGGCGATGTCGTCCTCACGGTCGCGCCCGTCGGCGCTCCCGCCGCTCACCGTGATCACGCCCACGACAAGGAAGGGAGCCCCGTCGATCAGGATCCTCCTGCCGACCGGATCGCTCCTGTCCGGGAAAAGCTCTAGGTAGGTCTTCATCCCGAGCACGACAACAGGGGCCTTCGCCTCCTCGTCACGCTCGTCGAAGAACCCGCCCCGGACCAACACCCGGTTCTCCGCCCTGATGAAGGAGGGGGTCGTGGCCAGCACGTTGCAGGTGTAGATCCTGTCGCGGTAGCGCAGGGTGCGTCCGAAGAAGACCCTCGGCACGATCTCCTGCGCATGGGTGATGTCCGCGATCGCCCGGGCATCCTGAAGGGTGAGGATGCCGCCCGTGGGCGACGTCTTGGCCCCCGGTTCGATTCTGAGGACGTTGGTTCCCATGCGGCTCATCCATTTCTGCATGTCGCGGCGGGAACCTTCGCCGATCGCCAGCATGACAACCACCGAGGCGACGCCGATGATGACGCCCAGCATGGTGAGGAAGGTGCGGAAGCTGTTTGCCCGGAGGGCATAAAGAGCCATACGGAGCGCCTCGGCGGCATCCGCAAGCAGGGGGATCCATCCCCTCTCCGCGGCCTGAGGAAGCAGTGGAACGGCCCTCGGTTCCGGGGGCGGCGCATCCGGTTCAGGGGCCCGCTCCGTCGGCTGATCCGAGATGATCCGACCATCGACAATCCGGATCACGCGGTCGGCCCTGGCGGCCACTCCCGGATCGTGGGTGATGAGGATGACGGTGAGACCCTGCAGGTGAAGTCGCCTGATCCTGGCCATCAACTCCTCACCGCGGGCCGTGTCAAGGGCGCCCGTCGGTTCGTCGGCAAGGATGATCTCCCCGCCGTTCATGAGCGCCCGCGCCACGGCGACACGCTGCTGCTCTCCGCCCGAAAGCTGCGGCGGCCTGTTCGTGAGCCGGTGGCCGAGACCAAGTCCCTCGAGCAGACTGACAGCCCTCTCCCTGCGTGACGCCGGGGGCATCCCGATGTAGGCGCCGGGCAACCCCACATTCTCGACCGCCGTTTCGTTGGCCAGCAGGTTGTAGCGCTGGAAGATGAAGCCGAATTTCTTTCCCCGTGCCTCCGCCCGCTGATCCGGCGTGAGCCTGGAAACATCCCTCCCGTGGAGTTCGAAACATCCGGCCGTCGGCGAGTCCATGAGGCCGAGGATGTTCATCAGCGTGGTCTTTCCGGATCCGGAAGGGCCGACGATGGCCACGAATTCACCCGATTCGATCCTCAGGTCGATGCCGTGGAGAATGCGCGTGGAGACGCCTCCCGATTCGTAATCCTTCACGATCCCCCGAAGGAGGATGGCGGGAGGCTTCCCCGTCCCTGCTCCGTCCGGGGCATGCATCAGCGCGGACGGGCCTTCTGCCGCATTTCGATGGGGCCGGTGATGACCTGATCGCCGACCGAGAGTCCCGAGACCACCTCGGCGGTGACGCGGTTTTTCATTCCCAGGACCACCGGGACCTCGACCGGCTTTCCGTCACGCAGCACGAAGACCCTCGTTCCGGCATCCGAGGGGTTTTTTTTCGCGGACGGTTTTCCGGCCGAGGGGCGGCGGGCGGCGTAATCGATCGCGGCAAGGGGCATCAACAGGACATCGTCACGGCGCATCATCGGAAAAAAGACCTGGGCGGTCATGGAGGGCATGAGCGTCAATCCTGGGTTCGGGACGTCGAAGAGGGTGTTGTAAAAGATCGGCGGATTCGTCGAGGTGGGACTCGGCTCCATGCCCCGGACCTTCCCTTCGTGCTTCGTGTCGGGATCCCCGAGCGAGGTGAAATAGACCGGGGCCCCGGGGCGGATCCTTTGGATATCGGCCTCGGAGACCTGCGCCTTCACGGTCATGGTGGCCATGTCGGCGAGACGGAAGAGGATCGGCGCCGTCTGGCTGGCGTTGAGTGTCTGTCCTTCGCGGGCCTGGATCTGGATGACGGTCCCGTCGATCGGGGCGCTGATCTTCGTGAATCCGAGGTTCGCCGTGGCGGCGTCAAGGCTTCCCTGGGCCTTCTCGATCTGGGCGTTGATGGCATCGATGGCGGCCTTCGAGCGCTCGAACTCGGCTTCCGAGAAATTGACCTCGTCGATGCTGACGGCGTCGCTCTTGACGAGGTTCCGGTTCCGCTCGAAACGCTGGTCGGCAAGCTTGAGAGTGGCCTCGGCGGAGACCAGCTTCGCGTTGAGATCCTTCAGGTTGGCCTGTTCCTGGATCACCTGCGCCCTGAAGAGGGTCGGATCGATCTGCGCAAGGAGATCGCCTTTCTTCACGGTCTGACCGATCTGGACGGCGATTTTCTTGAGGATGCCCGAAACCTGCGTCCCGATATCGACATATTGGCTGGCTTCCAGCACGCCGGTCGCCGTGACGGCATCCTCCAGCGCTCCTTTGATGATCGTGCCGGTGATGTAGGTCTCGGGCTCCGTGGAACTTCTCATCTTCCATAAAGCCAACAACCCGGTCACCAGAAGCAACCAAGGCAGCCATCGGAGAAAGGGAAAGCGGGGTGCGGCCATGGCAGTGGATCGTCAAGTTTCTCAGATCATTCGGTTTTTTCGAGCGCTTTTTGCCAAGTCAACCTCGTTATGGGGGAAAAGAGTTCAACCCAGATTTTGCAATGGAACCCTGACATTTTTTTGGCACGGCCGCGTCGGCGTAAAGCTCCACCCGGGCAATGGGGGTCTTGTCCAGAATGATAAGAATCTCACCCGCAAGCATCTTATTCAGCAGTTCACCCAGATGGGTTGGGTCTCGGCAATGGAGTAGAATACCGTTACATCAGCGAAAGACTGCTTCCCTCGTCCGTCAATCCCACAGGATTGCCTTTTTTTCCGCTTCCGATGAGCTTCCCGCGTTGGAGCAAGTTTTTGGTTCTTCATCAGTCAGTAACCTTCGGGAGTCCTCCGGCAAAGCCGGAGGATTACCTTTTGGATTTAGTATTTTGCCTTTCCCCGACTCCCTGTTTCCGCCTCCCAAGTCTCTTCCCATGCGACTCTGCGGGGAATCTTCAACCGTGCCGACGGCCGTGCTGGATTTTCGCGCGCGAGCCCCTATGATCTGTAGCCCATGAAATACATTTTCGTGACGGGCGGCGTGGTCAGTTCTCTCGGCAAGGGTCTTGCCGGAGCATCCCTGGGGACTCTTCTGGAACATCGCGGACTTCGCGTGACCATGCAGAAGCTCGATCCCTATCTCAACGTGGATCCCGGAACGATGAATCCCCTTCAGCACGGCGAGGTCTATGTGCTCGCCGACGGTGCCGAGACCGACCTCGATCTCGGGCACTACGAGCGCTTTACCAAGTGCGTGCTCACGCGAGAGAACAACCTGACGAGCGGTCAGGTCTACGAATCCGTACTCTCCAAGGAGCGCCGCGGCGACTATCTCGGCAAGACGGTCCAGGTCATTCCGCACATCACCGACGAGATCAAGAATCGCATCCGCAGTTTTGAACAGGCGGGCGATGCCGACATCCTCATCACCGAGATCGGGGGGACCACAGGCGACATCGAGGGTCTTCCCTTCCTCGAGGCGATCCGCCAGTTCATCCTTCAGGTGGGCCACGAGAACGCGATTCTGCTCCATGTCACCCTCGTTCCCTACATCAAGGCCGCAGGCGAACTGAAAACCAAGCCGACCCAGCAGAGCGTCGCCAAGTTGCGCGAGATCGGTCTCCAGCCCGAGGTCCTGATCTGCCGCACCGAGATGCCGCTGGAGCCCGAGGTCCGTGAAAAACTCTCCCTCTACTGCAACGTCCCCGTGGATGCGGTCATCGAGGCCCGTGATGTCGAGAACTCCATCTATGAGTTCCCCCTCATGCTTCAGGCGGAGGGGCTCGACGAGAAGGTCTGCAAGCTGCTTCACCTGAACACCCCTCCCGCCGACATGGAGGGGTGGAAGAGGATCGTGAAGTCAATCGTCCATCCCTCGCGTCGCGTCACCGTCGCCGTGGTCGGCAAGTACGTGGAGCTTCAGGATGCCTACAAGAGCATCTACGAGGCGCTCTGTCATGCCGGTGGCGCCAATGACTGCGGGGTCGATCTCAAGATCGTCGATGCCGAAGAACTGGAAGCCGACGGCGCCGGGAAACATCTCGCCGGCGTCGCGGGCATCCTTGTTCCGGGCGGATTCGGCGACCGGGGCACCGAGGGAAAGATCGCCGCGGCCCGCTACGCGAGAGAACAGGGAATTCCCTACTTCGGGATCTGCCTCGGCATGCAGATCGCCTCCATCGAGTTTGCCCGCAATGTCTGCGGACTGGAGAGGGCCAACAGCACCGAATTCGACCCCGCGACGCCCCATCCCGTGATCGCCCTGCTCGACGACCAGAAGAAGGTCACCGGCAAGGGCGGGACCATGCGTCTCGGTTCCTGGCCCGCCGTGATCGCGCCCGGATCGAAGGCCCATGCCGCCTACGGGCAGGACGGGATCGCTGAGCGTCACCGTCACCGCTATGAGTTCAACGGCGATTACCGCGCCCGGATGGAGGAGAAGGGCTTTGTGATTTCCGGAACCTCACCCGACGGATCGCTCGTCGAGATCATCGAGATCCGTGACCATCCCTGGTTCGTGGCAGTGCAGTTCCATCCCGAGTTCCTGAGCAAGCCGGAGACGCCGCATCCCCTCTTCCGCGATTTCATCAAGGCATCGATGGCCCGCAAGGTCGGTTGATTCGTCCCGCCCCCCTGACATGAAAGAAATCAAGGATCTCGAGCGCATGGTCGAATTCGAATTCGTCCGTGCCACGGAAAACGCCGCCCTGCACTCTCTCCAGTGGATGGGGCGCGGTGACAAGGAGGCCGCGGATGCCGCTGCGTGCGACGCCATCCGCGGGATGTTTGATCTCGTCGATATCAGGGGCGAGGTGGTCATCGGAGAGGGTATCAAGGACAACGCCCCTGGAATCTTCCTCGGAGACCGGCTCGGCAGGTGGGGCGAGGGGGATCCGCGCTTCGATATCGCCCTCGACCCGATCGACGGAACCAGCAACATCTCCAAGGGGATGCCTAATTCCATTTCGGTCATGGCCGCGGTGCTTGTTCCCGAGGGGCGCGAGCGGAGCATGGTGAGCATCCCCAGCTTCTACGTCGAGAAGCTCTCCTACGGCCCGAGGGTGGCCAAGGCGATCCGCGACGGCATTGCCCCCGCGATTTCGCTCGATCTTCCCTTCGCACACATCCTTGAGATCACCGCCGATGCCCTCGGCAAGAGGATCGGCGATCTCGTGGTCACCGTCCTGGACCGCCCCCGCAACCAGCACTTCATCGACACTGTAAGAGGGGAAGGAGCCTCCTTGCGTCTCATCGCCGACGGCGACATCACCGCCGCCGTGGCGCCGTCCCTGCCCGATTCAGGCATCGACCTTTTTGTCGGCATGGGTGGGGCCCCCGAGGGGATCCTCACCGCGGCCGCGATGAAGGCTCTCGGCGGCGAGATCCTCGTGCGCATGTGGCCGCGCGATGCGGAGGAGCGTACAGAGCTTCTAAAAACACTCTCTCCCGAGGAAATCGCGCGAGTCCACACCACGGATGAACTCGTCCACGGTGACAGCGCCGTCTTCTGCGCCACGGGTATCAGCGACAGCCCCCTGCTTCTCGGGGTGAAGCTTATCGGGAAGACGGCGATCACCCACTCTATCCTGATGCGCTCCCGTAGCCGCACGGTTCGCTACATCCGTGCCGTTCACGACCTCGAGACCAAGACGATCCACCTGCACAGCCTGCGGGGTGAAGAACACCTCTAATTCTCTCCAGATTGGCTTGGAGCGGCTTGAAATCAGACTTCTCCGGCAGTGTTGCAGTGGCGAAGAGGGGCATTTCAATAAGGAATTCAGGAGGATTCCAGCCTTCAGCCTAACACCCTTGGCATGAAGCCCTCGGCCTTACGACTTCCTCCCTCGGCCTAAAATGCCCTCCGGCAATTCAGGAATTGCATTCCGCCTTACGAATCTCCAACACTAGAACATTATGAGCATAAACCAACTCGAAGCCCTCAAGCAGTTCACCACCGTCGTCGCCGACACCGGCAATTTCGAGGACATCAAGAAGTTCTCCCCTCAGGACGCCACCACCAATCCCTCCCTCATCCTCAAGGCCGTCCTCAAGCCCGAGTACCGCACCCTTCTCGACAAGGCGATCGCCGACAACAAGGGATCCAGCCTCTCTGGCGGCGCCCTCTACAAGAAAGTCATCGACGACACTCTGATCCTCTTCGGTCGTGAGATCCTCAAGATTGTCCCCGGCCGCGTCAGCACCGAAGTCGATGCCCGCCTCTCCTTCGACACCGAGGGGACCCTCGAGAAGGCCCGCTACCTCATCGGCCTCTACGAGAAGGCCGGTGTCGATCGCCAGCGCATCCTGATCAAGATCGCCTCCACCTGGGAGGGTATCCGCGCAGCCGAGATCCTCCAGAAGGAGAAGATCAACTGCAACCTCACGCTCATGTTCTCGATGCCACAGGCCGTCGCCTGCGCCGAGGCCGGCATTCGACTCATTTCCCCGTTCGTCGGCCGCATCTACGACTACTACAAGGCCACGACCGGCAAGGAATACACCGGCCTCGAGGATCCGGGCGTTCAGTCCGTCCACAACATCTACAACTACTTCAAGAAGTATGGCTTCGAGACCCAGGTCATGGGAGCCAGCTTCCGCAACACCGGCGAGATCGTCGCCCTGGCCGGATGCGACCTGCTGACCATCAGCCCCGACATCCTCGAGAAGCTCGAGGCCTCGACGGATCCCCTCACCCGCGTCCTCAGCCCCGAGAAGGCGAAGTCCATGGAGATCGAGAAGATCCCCGTCGACGAGAAGAGCTTCCGTTGGCTCCTCAATCAGGACGCCATGGCCACCGACAAGCTGGCCGAGGGCATCCGCAAGTTCGGCGAGGATATCGTCAAGCTCGAGGGAATCATCGCTCAGGCTTCCTGAGTCTTCCGGCATCGGATACCCGACCTGCATCTACCATGAAACGCACCGCACTCCTCCTCCTGACGGTCTTGCTGGCTTCCGCGTCCATGGTGGGCGCCAAGACCAGTGCCACTCCCGACAGTCCCGCCTCGGTTCCCGTCCTCCTAGGACTCGAGCCGGTGCGTCAGGACCTGAAGCTTTCCTCGCTCCAGTGCGCCCTGCTCGATTCCCTCAGGGCCGAGTACAAGGCCAAGGTCGGAGTGGTGGCCTCGGCCGGCCTTCTGGACTCCAAGCTGGCTCCCAAGGCCTCTGCGGATCTCGATGCCTATCGTGCCACCTACAACCGCCGCGCCCTCAATGTCCTCAACCCCTCGCAGCAGCAGCGTCTCCGTCAGATCGAGCGCCAGATGCTCGGTGCCACCCTCCTGACATCAGCCTCCGAGCAGAAGCTCCTCGGCCTTGATGACCGCCAGATCCGCAAGATCGGCGAGATCCACGCCTACGACCAGACCAAGGCCGCTTCCATCATGAAGCGCTTCCACGAGGGCAGGATCAACTCCTTCCGCAAGGATCTCGATCTCCGCCGCCTCCAGAAGACCGTCGGCCGCAGCATCTACGCGATTCTTACGCCGGATCAGCGCAAGCAGTGGCTGGGGCTCACCGGCCCGAAGCTGAAGCTCTAAGCTCAGCTTTTATTGGAAGGCTTGGGATTTTGGCGCCGTCCGGTGCTGCTGCTCGCTCGCAATAGTTCACTACAGCTTCGCTCGCGCGCCTAGAGCATTTTAAATAAAGCTATAACCACAGGATGCGAAGTAATTGATGGCGCCCTGTGGAGTGATGCGCCCCAATGCCAAGGATATGGCGGCAATGAGATCCTCATGAGTTCTTGCCTCGGCACTGCGAAGCAACGACTTCACCTTGCTCCACATTTTTTCAATGGGGTTGAGATCAGGGGAGTATGCAGGGAGGAAGTGAGCACTAGCACCTGAGGCTTCAATCAAGGCGATGGTCTCCTCGTTCTTATGGGGTGCCAGGTTGTCCATGACAACCATGTCTCCCTCTTTAAGAGTGGGACAGAGTACCTCCCTCACATAGGCACGGAAGACCTCCGTGTCGGTTGCC
>JBEAOJ010000199.1:0-9897 GCA_041164985.1 Verrucomicrobiota bacterium
CTGTGCGCCGTCAGGGATACTGGATCTCCGATGCACGGCCTGATCCGTCGCACCCGATCCTGCTTTCGTACGGATACAAACTTCCAAGGCGTGGCACCACCACGGACGAGGCAAACGATGAGGGCTGCTCGATGATTGATGACGGCGACCGCTCCACCTTCTGGAAGAGCAATCCCTACCTGACTTCAGCCTACACCGGTGAGGAGGAGAGCCGTCATCCGCAGTGGGTGATCCTTGATTTTGGAAAGCCCGTCCCGATCAATGCGATCAACATCCTCTGGGGTGAGCCCTATGCGAAACGTTTTCGTATCGAGTACGCGAACTCGGGAAGGGTCTTTTTCGGGGGCCATCCTTTCGGGGTGTGGCATCCATTTCGAAGCGGTGAGGTGAAGGATGGCAGGGGAGGGGAGCAGTTTCTGAAACTTTGCGGGAAGCCGGTCTTGGCGCGCTATCTCAGGATCTGGATGACGGAGAGTTCCGGCATTGCGCCGAGTGGATCAAAAGATCCACGCGATGGGATGGGCTACGTCATCCGGGAGATCATGGCCGGGAATGCCGGGACTTTTGATTTCGACGACCATGTCGTTCACCGCCCCGACAAGCGCCAGACCATTACCTGGGCCTCCTCCACGGATCCATGGCACCGCGAGTGCGACCGCGATCCGAAGGTGGAACAGCCCGGCATCGACAGGATCTTCCAAAGCGGCATCACCCGTGGGTTGCCCGTGATGCTCCCCGTTCCTGTTTTCTACGACACACCCGAAAACGGTGCGGCGCTGGCCGCCTATGTCAGGAAGTCTGGCTACCCCGTGGGTCGATGGGAACTTGGCGAGGAGCCCGACGGACAGCGGATCGGTCCCCGTGACTTCGGGGCCCTCTACGCGCAGTCGGCCCGGGCGATCCGTGCCGTGGCTCCCGAAGCGGTGACGGGAGGACCGAGCTTTGTCACGGCCGATGTCCAGCCAAACGACCTGGCATACCGTTTCGACAAGCGTTGGTGGATCCGTGATTTCATCGGGGAGTTGAAGCGCCGCCGGCAGGGAGGGGATCTTCGTTTCCTTTCCTTCGAGTGGTATCCCTTCGACGATGTCTTTGCTTCTCCAGTCCTGCAGCTTCCCAAGGCTTCCGCAATGATGGATCGGGCCATGAAACGGCTCCGGGGATTCGGCTTGCCGCTTGTGATCGGCGAGTACAACTGGTCCGTCTGGCCTTGCCGTCAAGAAGTCGATCTTGAAGGGTCGCTCCTGAACGCCGAGACCGCCGCCCGGTTCCTCTGCGGCGGAGGGGATGCCGTCTACTTCTACGGCTATGAGCCGAACAATCTCGAACAGACCTATGGGAATTGGGGGAACCATCTCATGCTCCTCAAGAGTGCCGGATTATTTGTTCCGGTAGCCTCCTTCCGCGCCCTGCATCTCCTGACCCATCGCTGGATGGATCCCCGCGGAGGCCGGCATGACGTGATCCCGCCAAGGATCCGCGGCATCAGGGATCGGGCCCTCCTGGGTGCCTACTGCGTGAAGCAACCCGATGGAACACGCTCCTTGCTCCTTGTGAACAAGGATGCCATCCACCCCCTGAGGGTGTGGCTGAAGTGGTTTGGAGAAAAGTCACCCGTCGTCTCAACCTACTCTGCGACGGAATACTCCTGGCAACCGGATGGTCGGAACGGGCATCCCTCGAGGAACCTGCTCCCTTCCACCCGGCGGATACAGGCCGGGGAACCCGTGACCATTCCCCCCTGGTCCCTTACCGTGGTAAGCGAAAGATGATCCGGTGAGGGGATCACACCCTCACCCGGATCACTTCCGTGGCTGCCACGGCGGGATTGTCTTCAGGTTCAGGCGGCCTTGATCTCGATCTGCTTCGGTTGGGCCTTCGCGCTCTTGGCGACATGGACCTTGAGGGTGCCGTCGCAGAATTTCGCATCGACCTTTTCCGAGTCCGCATCGTCGGGAAGGTCGAAACTGCGCAGGAAGCTTCCGTAGGAGCGTTCGATCCTGTGGTATTTCTTACCCTTCTCCTCTTTCTCGAACTTTCGTTCGCCCGAGAATGTGAGGATCCCGTTCTCGACGGTGACCTTCACATCCTCCCTCTTGATCTCGGGAAGATCCGCGGTCACCACATACTCTTTCTCATCCTCGGTGATATCCACCGCGGGGGCCCATTCGGCCACCCTCATCAGTTCCTTGTCCCCGTTTTTACGGAGCGAGGGGAACGGGAGAATGCTCGAGAGGCGCTCCTGCACCTCCTCGAGTTCGCGGATCGGATTCCATCGTGCCAGTGTCGTGTTCATTGTCATTGGGTTTGTTGTCGGCGTGCATCGTCAATTCCGTTCCGCACGATGCGCCGCCATCGAACCGACCGGGTGACCGGTATCCCGACCACGCGATCAAAGTAAACGCCGTGGAAAAACCCCGATAGATGGGGAACCGATTATCAATGGATAATAAAAAGGCTTAGGAGGGTCGAGGGTAGAGGGTCGAAGTTGGAGGGTCGAGAGCCTAACAGCCGTGGCTGAAAAATGGTGCGCCTTCTCAGCCTTCAGGTTTGATTGCCCGGCCGTTGATTGCCTCGCCGCCTTCAGACGGCCTCGTCCTCCGGACTGCTGCGCAGGCTACATCGTACCTCCCGGCACTCGTTGTTCGCATCCGGTTCGCCGTTTCAGGTCTCAAGTTTCAGCTTTTAGGTTTCAGCTTTTTCTCCCCTCCCTCATCCACCTTCCTATTTCAGCAATCCCCAACTGATTGCCCCTGCGACTCCCATCATCAGGACCGGGTTGATCTTGGTGAAGAGCATCAGCAACAGGGCCACCACTCCCATGATCGCGGTCGGCACAGAATGGATCGAGGTCTTCGCGATGATCCAGGTGGCCGCGAGGATCAATCCCGTGGAGACCGGCATGATCGCGTCCATGACGGCGCGGCGCCATGGGGACTCCTTCCAGTTGTCCCACCAGTTGCCGGCGAAGTAGACGAGGATCGAGCTGGGAAGAAACATCGCCACCGTGGCCACGAAGGCGCCGAGGATCGCCGCGGCCACCCCGTAGGGAAGGCAGGCTTTGAGGCCCACGAGGGTGACGACCATCATGGAGGGGCCGGGGGCGGCCATGCTGATGGAGAAGAGGTCGACGAACTGCTGGTCGCTCATCCAGTGATACTCGCCGCAGGCGGACTGGTGCATCGAGGGGAGCACCACCTTGCCTCCGCCGAAAGCGGAGAGGGAGAGCGTTGAGAAGAGCCCGGCCAGTTGGAGTAGTGTCCTGGTCATGACGGTTTTTGCGGGTTGTCTTGCTTCTCTTTGGACGGTCTGGGGCGGTGCCACCAGAGAGCGAGGGGAGCAACGATAAGGATCACCACCGGGACATGCAGGTGCGCGAAGCGGACCAGGGCGAAGGTGAGGATGATCAGGAAGATGTCGAAGAGTCCCTTGATCGCCTTCTCGCCGGCCTCGAAGACCATGCTGGCCATCAGGCCGCAGGCGGCGGCGGTCACCCCCGCGAGGATGGCGCTCGCATCAGCCTTCTCCCCCGAGTGGAAGTAGAGGAATCCGAGCGCGCACGTGGAGATGAAGGGCGGGACGAAGAGCGAGAAGAGCGCCACCGCGGAACCGAGCGGTCCTCTCAGATGGTTGCCGATGTAGACGGCTAGACCGGCGACGTTGGCTCCCGGGAGGAGTTGCACCAACCCCAGTCCGGGCAGGAATTCCTCATCGGTCAGCCACTTCTTCCGGGTGACCACGAGCCGCCTGATGTAGGCCGTGATTCCGCCACCGAAGCTGGTCAGCCCGATGAAGCAGAAGAGCCCCGCCAGCTCCAGCATCGAGGGGCGGGGAGCCAGCCCCTCCGGCGCATCCGGCTCAGGAGGAGTGTTTCTTTTTTCCACTGGCGATATCCGAGTGCTTCTCCTCGTGAGCTTTCTGCTCGGCGAGTTCCTTGGCCATGTGCTTTTCGCGGTCGGCCTGGATCCCCTCGTCGGAGAGATCGATGCGCTTGGAGTTATCCCAGTCCTTGTGGAAGATCTTTACCAGGCGCTTGATCAGATCAGGATCGCTGAAACGGATGCCCAGCTCGCGGCGCTCGTTGAAGCACTTCGGATAAATGTTGAAGGAGCTCAGAAGGGCCCGATCCTCGTCCGCGAGGATCAGCTTCGCGTGGAGATGGACTCCCTTGAGCTTGTGGACATTGATGCCCAGATCCTCCAACAGACGGAGGCCGGCGACACCCTCGAGGATGTAGAAATCCCTGAGCGAATGGACGGGAAGGGCCGTTGCGTGGATCTTCACGTTGTTCTTCATCTTCGCGTGGACGAGCGCCTCGATCACGGGGGTATCGACGTACTTCTCGTGCTGGATGTAGAGCGACTCCTTGGCGCTGCCGATGAAATTGATCACTTCCTGACGCGCTCGGCCGACGCTCCAGATCAGGTTGGAGACGGCCGGCGGGGTGAAGTCGTTGCGGTTCCAGTCCGCGTCGAAGCAACCGGCCACCTCGGCAACCTCCTCCTGATCGTTGGTGACTAGAGCGTAGTCGCGGGTCAGCCCGAAATACTTAGGCGCCCAGTTCAGCGACATGATGAAGGCCTGCTTGCCGTCGACCACCATCGATTTCTCGTGGGTGATCGGGTACTTCGGGTTGGTTTCCTGGACCGGCACCTTCGCGTTCCTGAAGAGCTCGAAGGCCTCGTCATTGTCGTGCTCGCCCGTGAAGCGGGAGGGATTCAGCATCACGCGGACCTTCACGCCGCGTTTGTGGGCCTCGATCACTGCGCTGATCAGGATCGGATCCGTGAACTGAAACATTTTGATATCGAGTGATTTCTTTGCTTTCTCGATGGTCTTGAGAATCGGGGCGATGCCATCGTCCGGTTGGACGATCAGGTGGTGGACGGCGTCTTGGAACATGCGCCCAATCTCACTTCAGGATTGGTCTCCTGTCAAAGCATGATAGCTGTTTAACCCATGGAAAAAACCAACCCCCTTTCCGGTGCCCTCCGGCGAAGCATCCCCCTTTGGATCCTGATTTTCGGCCACGTTTTTTCCGGTCTTTTTCTCCGGAACCTCGGGGAGGGGCTCGGGGAGATCGACGATGCCTCGGTGCGGAATATCGCCATGGTGATCAAAAACACCTCCAACATCCTCTTGCACTGGTTCATTCCCCTTCTGGTGCTGATGGTGCTTTTCGCGCAGGTCCGGATCTTTATGGGCAAACGCACCCGATGGGTCATTGACCTCCTGGGAGGACTGCTCATCCTGCGCTGCTCCTTTCAGTTTGTGATCCTGAATCTACTTCTGCTCAGTCACCTGAAGGCGGGGGGGCTCCTTCTGCTCCAGCTCCTTCTCTTCATCCCCGTCATCACGGTTGCCTTCGGATGGCTCTACTGGCGGATCGATACCTCGGCGAGGGCCAAGGGGCGCGCACACATCCGGTTCGCCGAGGAGATGGGATCGCTGGACCCCTTTGATTACTACCACATCGCGGCGATGACCCTGCTTCAGTTCGAGCCTTCGGGCGCCACGCCCCTTTCCAGGCTGATGAAGACCCTCTTCGTCATCCACGGGATCATGATGCTCGACCTGGTGGCCCTGACCCTGTCGCGGGCGATAGGGTTGGCCAGCGGCGGTTGATCCTAGGAAGCTGAGCAGGGGTGAGGGGAGAAAAAGCTGAAAGCTGAAACTTGAAACCTGAAACGGCGACCCGGATGCGAACATCGAGTGCCGGGAGGTGCGGTGTAGCCTGCGCAGCAGTCCGGAGTACGAGGCCGTCTGGAGGCGGCGAGGCAATCAACGGCCGGGCAATCAAAGACTTTTTCGGCCACGGCTGTTGGACTACTTGACTCTCGAGCCTCAACCCTCGACTCAGTTCCCCTTTTCATCCCTCATAATTACGGTTCAGGTCTCAGGTCTCAGGTTTCAGGTCTCAGGTTTCAGGTCTCAGGTTTCAGGTTTCATCCTTTTCCCCTCCTTCCTCCGCCTTGGCGACGACCTGCTTCACCGCCAGGAAGCTGTCGGGACTCACGGAGATGGAGTCGATCCCGTTCCTGACCAGGAAGCGGGCGAAATCGGGATGATCGCTCGGCGCCTGGCCGCAGATCCCCGTGTGGGCCCCGCTCTTCCTCGCCTTGGAAAGCAACTCGGCGATCGCCCTCATCACGGCCTCGTCGCGTTCGTCGAAGAGCCCGCTCAGCAGGTCGCTGTCACGGTCGACGCCGAGCACGAGTTGCGTCAGGTCATTGGAGCCTATGGAGAAGCCGTCGAAGCGTTCGGCAAAGCGTTCAGCCAGCACGACATTGGAGGGGATTTCGGCCATCACGTGGATCTGCAGACCGTGCCGGTGGCGTATCAGGCCGTTGACGGCAAGTTCCGCCAGCACCTTGTCCGCCTCGGCGATCGTCCTGCAGAAGGGGATCATGATGACGATGTTCTCCAGGCCGAACTCCTCGCGCGCCATCCTGACGGCACGGCACTCGAGGGCGAATCCTTCACGGTACCCCTCGCTGTAGTAACGGCTCGCCCCCCTCCATCCGAGCATCGGGTTCTCCTCCTTCGGTTCGAAGTCGGCCCCGCCGATGAGCCGGGCGTATTCATTCGTCTTGAAGTCGCTCATGCGCACGATGACCGGATTGGGATGATGGGCGGCGGCGATCCGGGCGATGCCGCGCGCCAGGGTCTCGACGAAGTAGAGGGTCTTTTCCCGGTATCCCTTGGTCAGACCCTCGATGGCGCGTCTTATTGCCGGATCCTTCACTCCCTGGAAGCGGACCAGTGCCATCGGATGGATCTTGATCAGGTTTCCGATGATGAACTCCATGCGGGCCAGGCCCACCCCGTCGCTCGGGAGTCTCCACCAGCGGAAGGCCGTGGCCGGGTCGCCCGCGTTGACCATCACTTTGGTCCGGGTCTTGGGGATCTTCGCCGTATCGATCTCACGGACCTCGAAATCGAGGATCCCGTCATAGACGACACCGGTTTCCCCCTCGGCGCAGGAGACCGTGACCTTGTACCCGTCCTTCAGGCGCCGCGTGGCGTCGACCGCCCCCACAATCGCCGTCAACCCGAGCTCGCGGCTGATGACCGCCGCATGACTGGTCCTGCCGCCGTGATCCGTCACGATGGCGGAGGCCTTTTTCATGATCGGCACCCAGTCGGGATCGGTGATTCCCGTCACCAGCACCGATCCCTCCACGAAGCGTCCGATCTCGGCAGCGCTCCGGAGGCAGCAGACCCTGCCCGTCGCGATGGAGTCACCGATGGCCAGCCCGCTTGCAAGCCGCCGCGGCTTCCCTTTTCCTTCACCAGTGGATTCTCCCGTGGGCGATTCTCCCGGGGTCTTGAGCCGGTAGGTTCGGAGCGCGGCCGCCCCCAGTCGGGATTGGACCGTCTCGGGTCGTGCCTGAACGATGTAGAGAGGGCCGCCCGGCCCATCCTTGGCCCATTCGATATCCATCGGCTGCGCGTAATGCTTCTCGATGGTGCAGGCCCAGCGGGCAAGCTGGAGAACCTCCTCGTCGCTGAGGACAAACCCGGAACGCTCCTTCGCAGTGGTGTTGACCAGGATGGTGGAGGCTTGCCTTGAAGACTTTGATGACTTTGAAGCCGGGCCTCCCACCTTGGCATAGACCATCTTCTTCGCCTTGGCTCCCAGGGTCTTCTCGACGATCGGGGTGAGCGCGGGGTTGCCAAGCAACGGCTTGAAGATCCAGTATTCGTCCGGCTCCACCATCCCCTGCACCACGGTCTCGCCCAGCCCCCAGGCGCAATCGATCAGCACGCAGCCGGGGAAGCCCGTCTCCGTGTCGATGGAGAACATGACTCCCGATCCCGCCTTGTCAGAGCGGATCATCTCCTGCACGCCGATGGACAAGGCCACCTTCATCTGGTCATAGCCTTGGTTCCTGCGGTAGATGATCGCCCTGTCGGTGAAGAGCGACGCATAGCACTTCCTGCAGGCGTCGAGCAGGGCCGCATCACCGCGGATGTTCAGGAAGGATTGCTGCTGGCCTGCAAAGCTGGCTTCCGGCAGATCCTCGGCCGTCGCGCTGCTCCGGACCGCCACGCTTCCCACCCTGTGTCCGCAGCGCTTGTCCATGTCATGGCGGGCGCTGAGGATGCAGTCGGCCATGGCGGGAGGGAACTCCGCCCCGAGGATCATCTTCCGGACAGCTGCTCCGATGCCCGGCAGATTGCTGCCATCCTTTTTCAACTGCGCCAGTTTTCCGGAAATCGCTCCGCTCAGATCATTGGCCCCGAGGAATTCCCTGAAGGCCGCCGCCGTCGTCGCAAAGCCGCCGGGCACCCTGATTCCCGAGGCCCCCAGATTGCTGATGAGCTCGCCCAGCGAGGCGTTTTTTCCGCCCACAATGGAGAGATGCGAGCGGTTGGTCTCGGAGAACCATCGGATCCATTCGGGATTCCGGTTGGCGGCTTTGTTTCCCCGGTTTGGCTTCATGATGGTCGATCCTTCAGCCTCGGAGATTCGCGGTCGTCACCTCGTTGGCGGGCGGGATCGCGTGACTCCCGTAATCGGAGATGTTCCTGAGCGTCGTCTCGGCGATGTTGCGAAGGGCGGTGTCCGTGAAGAAGCCCTGATGTCCGGTGACCACCACGTTCGGGAATGTCAGCAGCCTCATGAAAAAGTCATCCTGGATGATCTGACCGGAGAGATCCTCGAAGAAAAGGTCCCCTTCCTCCTCGTACACATCGAGACCCAGGAAACCGATCCGGCCGCTCTTGAGTCCCCGGATCACGGCCTTCGTATCGATGATCCCGCCCCGGCTCGTGTTGATGATCATCACCCCTCTCTTTATCCGCTCCAGGGTCTTGCCGTCGATCATGTGACGGGTCTCCGGGGTCAGCGGAACATGGATCGAGATGATGTCGCTCCGCGCCCAGAGCTCCGGAAGAGGGACATACCGTCCCCCCAGTGACGTGCACTCGGGATCGGGATGCGGATCGTGGGCGAGGACATTCATCCCGAAGCCGCGCATGATCCTCACCATGCTCATCCCGATCTTTCCCGTCCCGACGATGCCGATCGTTTTTCCGTACAGCTCGAAACCCATCAGACCCATCAGTGAGAAATTGCCATCCCTCACGCGGTTGTAGGCCCTGTGGATCTTTCTGTTGAGCGTCAGGATCAGCGCGACCGCGTGCTCGGCCACCCCGTGAGGGGAATACCCCGGGATCCTGCAGACCGTGATCCCAAGATCCCTGGCCGCGTGGAGATCGACATTGTTGAACCCCGCGCACCTGAGTGCGATCAGGCGTGTCCCGTGTTCCGCAAGGGTCGTCAGGACACTTCTGGTGAGCTCGTCGTTGACGAAGGCGCAGACCACCTCGAAGCCGTGGGCAAGCTTCGAGGTTTCCGTCGTGAGATGCGGTTCGAAGTAAACCAGATCGTGGTGGTTCGTGTTCGCGCGGTTGAGGAATTCCTCGTCGTATGGCTTCGCGCTGAAGACGGCGACCCTCATCGCCGGGACACCCGCTGTCGCCGAGGGGCAGGGGATATCATCGGATTGGTTTTCCCGTTTGACGCGCCCGTCCCTCATGCCCCGTCCGGACATGACGGCCAAGATGGCTGATTTCATGGGGTGATCCTCCCTCCTTAAGGATTGGGAATGGGCATCCTGGAGGCGCGAAGCATCGTGTCGTGCTCGGCTTCCTGCAGGCCCTGCTCCACAAGTTGAGCGCTCGTGCTGTGTCCCTCCCGATCGGTGTCCTCTCCCTGCGATTCCGGCGCCACTTTTCCGCGGCCGCCGATCGTGGAACTCCAACCCTCGCTTCCGGCGGTCGGATCCGCCTCCGCAGAGCCAGTGAGCTCCCTTCTTGCCTCCTCCCAATCCGATTCCTGAATACGGCCGTCTGATCGGCCGTTGATGACCGCGATTTCGGAGGCCCTTT
>JBEAOJ010000200.1:0-3242 GCA_041164985.1 Verrucomicrobiota bacterium
CTCCCGCCCAGCACTGGGGCGCACGGGTGCTCCATGACAGGCACCGGGGATTCGGCGGCTTCCTCATCGAGTATGAGGGGCGCACGATCTATCACTGCGGTGACAGTGCCTGGTTCGAGGGGTTCTCTGAAATCGGACGGCGCAGCGACATCGACATCGCCCTGCTCCCGATCGGCGCCTACGACGCCCCCACCGGACGCGATGTCCACATGAATCCCGAGGAGGCTGTTCGTGCCTTCCAGGCTCTCGGGGCGGGTCTCATGATCCCGATGCATTACGGCACCTTCAGGCTCGGCTTTGAGCCGTTGGAGGAACCGCCAGACCGTCTGCTCGGTCACGCCCGATCACTCGGATTGGATGAGAAGATCAGGATCCTGCGCGAGGGAGAACCCGCCGTCTTTTAGTGCTTAGACCGTCAGTAACCGCTGCGATTACATTCTGGCCTCAAGCCGGGACGGGAGCGGCGAGGCCTCCGGCCGGGAAGTCGGGCTCGCTCGGCTTGCTGACTTCGGCGGATGGGGCGTCGCTCGGCGGGGGAGGAAGCGGAGGCGGCTTTTGGGCAATCACGGGCGGATTACGCATGTATCCGAGATTGATCAGATCCTCGATCTGCGATCCCTCGAGGGTTTCGTACTCAAGGAGTGCCTTGGCGATGAGCTCCACCTTGTCCTTCTTGGCCTCCAGGATCTCGGTCGCCTGACGGTAAGCATCGTCGATCAGCCTCTTCACCTCGGAGTCGATCTGCTGGGCGGTCGATTCGCTGTATTCGCGGGCACGGGAGGCGTCGCGGCCCAGGAAGACATATTCGTTCTCCTCGCTGAAGCGGATCATGCCGAGGCTGCTCATGCCCCACTCGCAGACCATGCGGCGCGCGAGCTTGGTGGCCTGGGCGATGTCACCAGAGGCTCCGTTGGAGACGTCGCCGGTAAACATCTCCTCGGCGATGCGGCCTCCCATGGTCATCACAAGACTGGCAAGGGCCTCCTTGCGCTGGGTGGCGTACTTGTCCCCCTCGGGCAGGTACATGGTGGCGCCGAGGTACTGGCCGCGCGGGATGATGGTCACCTTGTGGAGCGGGTGGGTGTGGTCGATGACCACGTTGAGCAGGGCGTGACCGGCCTCGTGCCAGGCGGTCGAGATCTTCTCCCGTTCGCTCATGGCCATGCTGCGGCGCTCCTTGCCCCAGCGGACCTTGTCGCGGGCCTCCTCGAGGTCGGCGTGCTCGATCGCCTTCTGTCCCTTGCGGGCGGCCATCAGGGCGGCTTCGTTGAGGACGTTGGCAAGCTCGGCGCCGGAGTATCCGGGGGTGCCGCGGGCGATGAGGCTCAAGTCGACCGACTCGGAGAGCTTCACTTTCCTGGCATGGACCCGGAGGATCTCCTCGCGGCCCTTCACGTCGGGCAGGGAGACGGTGACCTGGCGGTCGAAGCGGCCCGGGCGAAGCAGGGCGGGGTCGAGGACATCGGGGCGGTTGGTCGCGGCGATGATGATGACGCCGTCCTGCGCATCGAAGCCGTCCATCTCGACAAGCAGTTGGTTGAGCGTCTGTTCCCGTTCATCATGTCCGCCGCCCACCCCGTGACCGCGGTGACGGCCGACGGCGTCGATTTCGTCGATGAAGATGAGGCAGGGGGCGTTCTTGCGGCCCTGCTCGAACATGTCGCGGACGCGGGAGGCGCCGACGCCGACGAACATCTCGACGAAGTCGGAGCCGCTGATGTTGAAGAAGGGGACGTCCGCCTCACCGGCGATGGCGCGTGCCAGCAGGGTCTTTCCCGTTCCGGGTGATCCGACCATGAGGATGCCCTTGGGGATGCGGCCGCCGAGTTTCTGGAATTTCCTCGGGTCCTTGAGGAACTCGACGAGCTCGGTCACCTCCTCCTTGGCCTCCTCGACGCCGGCGACATCCTTGAAGGTGATCTTGTTCTTCTCGCGGGCGAGCATCTTGGCCTTGCTCTTGCCGAAGTTCATGGCGCCGCGTCCGGCCATCTTGATCTGGGAGCGGAAGAAGAAGTAGAGGACCACCAGGAAGAGAATGATCGGGAGGATGTTCAGGATCGTGGAGGCGAGGATGTTCGACTCCGGGCGGACGTTCGGCGTGATGCCGGCGGCGGCAAGCTGCTTCTCAAGCGTGGTGCCGTTGAAGGGCATGTAGACGGAGGTCTTGAACGGGGTCGGGATCTCTTCGGTGGCGGGGGCGGCGGCCTTCTTGCGGTAGTATCCGGAGAGATACTGGGTGTTGCGCCCTTCCTCGATGACCAGATCAAGCGGCTTCTCCGCGGTGGAGATGATCTTCCCTTCCTTCAGAAGTGACTCGAACTTGGAGAGCGTGATCTCGTCGGTGGCCGCGATGGTGTTGCCCCTGAAGAGAAAGGCTCCGCCAATCAGGGCAAAGGCGATGGCGAAAAGAAGAAGCCCCCGCCAGTTGAACTGCGGTTCCTGGCCACCGGGAGGTCGCGAAGGATTTGGTGGCTTGGGGGCGGAGTTGTTGGAATCGGGTGTCTCGTCTGGCATTGGTGGAATCTACAGACTACACCAGATAACACACCTTGCGGCCAATGCAAACTGCACCACCAAGTCTCTCTGTCGAAGGATTCCCGGAAGGGGGTGAAAGCTCGCCCCGGGGCCTCCCTCCGTCGCTGGTCGTCTCGATCCATGATCTCTCCACCGTCACCAGTGCAACCGTGGAGCGGATGCTCGAAGATCTGGAGAGTGTGGGGGTGCCTGTGACCTCGCTTCTGGTGATTCCCGACCACCATCACAAGGGGCGGATCGATGCCGATCCAAAGTTCTCGGAGATGCTCGGGGGGGCGGTGGCCCGCGGTCACGAGGCGGTCCTGCACGGCTATTATCACCTGCGTCCTTCCACGGGGGGGGAGGGGATGGCAACCCGCCTGATCACCCGCTCCTACACGGCCGGGGAGGGGGAATTCTACGACCTTACCCGTGAGGAGGCCACCGGCTTGCTCCGCAAGGGAAAGGAATCCCTCGGCAACTGCGGGGTCCCCTTCACCGGCTTCATCGCTCCGGCTTGGTTACTCGGCGCGGAGGCGGAAGAGGCGGTTCGAGGCGAGGGTTTCGGGTACACGACAAGGATCGGTGAGGTGATCGACTGCGCGGGAGGTCATCGGTATCAGGCCCGAAGCATGGTCTACAGTGTCCGCGCCCCATGGCGCCGCGGGATGAGTCTGCTTTGGAACGAGTTGCTTTTTCACGCGCTCAGGAATGCCCCCCTGCTCCGG
>JBEAOJ010000201.1:0-5107 GCA_041164985.1 Verrucomicrobiota bacterium
CAGGGCCAGCGTTGCTCTTTCGGTCGTGTAGTGCTGTGACTACACTCCCTCTTTCGCGCCTTGTCCTGCACCTCATCTCCTCCTCGCGCCATCCCGCCATTTTAATCTTAACAGGCCCTAAAGTTTTCAGTTCTTCGTAATAGGGATTTGCATCCCGAACTATATCATGGGTTTAATGGAGGATTCCATGAAACCCACGTTGCTTGTCTTGGCCGCCGGCATGGGGAGCCGTTACGGAGGTCTGAAACAGATCGACCCGGTCGGCCCGTCGGGAGAGGCTGTTCTCGATTATTCGGTGCACGATGCGCTTGCCGCCGGCTTCGGCAAAGTGGTCTTCGTGATCAGGCGTGATTTTGAGCAGGAGTTCCGCCGGGCCGTGGTCTCCCGCTATGAGGGAAAAATCGAGATCGGCATCGCCTATCAGGATCTTGCGGCACTTCCGGAAGGGTTCTCGCTTCCGACGGGTCGCGAGAAACCCTGGGGCACGGGCCACGCCATCTGGTGCGCACGCAAAGAGATCCATGAGCCTTTCCTGATGGTCAATGCGGATGATTTCTACGGAAGGGAGGCCTTCGCCGTCATGGCCGGTCATCTCGGGCGGGTGACCGCGGGAACGCCGGCCCATTTCTCGATGGTGGCCTACCCCCTCATCAACACTCTCTCGGAGCACGGCGATGTGTCGCGCGGCATTTGCGAACTCTCTCCCGAGGGGAAACTTCTGGGCGTGGAGGAGTGCTCCGGCATCCGGCGCGGCGCGGACGGGTTGATCACCGGAACGGACACACATGGCCTCTTGCGGACTTTCACCGGGAATGAGATGGTCTCGATGAACTTCTGGGGATTCACC
Organism: Verrucomicrobiota bacterium; assembly: GCA_041164985.1. Lineage (GTDB taxonomy): Bacteria > Verrucomicrobiota > Verrucomicrobiia > Chthoniobacterales > UBA6821 > UBA6821. The sequence continues at coordinate 848 of JBEAOJ010000201.1, forward strand.
CCGGCGATCTTCCCGATGCTAGGCGATCTCTTCACAACTTTCCTCAAGGAGGGCGGCCTGGCCTCCGCGAAGTCGGAGTTCTACATCCCGAGCGCGGTCACCTCGATGATGGCCTCCGGCGCCGCGGAAACCTCTGTTCTCCGTTCCAACGGTCAGTGGTACGGCGTGACCTACCGAGAAGACCGTGATGCTGTGGCAGCGGCCATCGGTAACATGGTGAGGGAGGGCCTCTACCCGACCCCCCTCATGACGCTCCCATCATGAGCACCGGCGTCGTCATGACCAAGGAAGCCATAGCGAATGTGGCTGGGAACTTCCGGATCTACGGGACACTCCTCGAGAGCCAACCCTACGGCAGCGGCCATATCAACGATACCTTTGCCGTCACCTACAGCCAGGCCGGGACCCGGGTGCGCTACATCATCCAGCGCATCAACACGCAGATCTTCAAGGACCCGGAAGCCGTGATGGAGAACATCCTCAGGGTCACCGACGAGGGATACAGGCGCCTGATTGAGGCGGATGTCGCCGATCCGTCCCGATGTGTGCTTACGGTGATCCCGACGAAGGAGGGCCGCTCCCATGCCCGCGACGCGCAGGGTGGGATCTGGCGCTGCTATCCTTTCATCGAGGGGGCACGCACTTACGACATCATCCGCAACGCCCGCCAGGCCACGGAAGTGGCGAAGGCGTTCGGTGAGTTCCAACGCCTTGTGGCCGGCATGGTGGGGCCCCGTCTGCACGAAACGATCCCCGATTTCCACAACACGCGCTCCCGCTTCGGGAAACTCCGCGCGATGGTGGAGGCCGATCCCATGGGGCGCCTCGCCTCGGTTCAGCGGGAATGGGAGTTCCTCCGGGAACGCGAGCCCCTCGTCGATGTCCTGCTCGATCTCCAGGCCAGGGGGGAGATCCCCGAGCGGATCACCCACAACGACACCAAGCTCAACAACGTGATGGTCGACGACGCGACGGAGACCGGGATCTGCGTCATCGATCTCGACACGGTGATGCCCGGTCTCGCCCTCTACGATTTCGGCGACATGGTCCGCACGGCCACCAGTCCGGCGGCCGAGGATGAGACCGACCTTTCCAAGGTCCGCATGCAGATGCCGATGTTCGAGGCGCTGGTCCGGGGCTACCTCTCCACGGCGGGCGGCTTTCTCAACGAGGCCGAAAAGGCCCACCTCGCCTTCTCCGGCAAGCTGATCTCGCTGGAAGTCGGCATCCGCTTTCTGACGGACTATCTGGAGGGGGATGTCTATTTCAAGACCAAGCACCCGACACATAATCTCGACCGCTGCCGTACCCAACTGGCTCTTGTCGCCAGCATCGAATCTCAGGAGGAGGAGATGCGCCGGTTCGTTGACTCACTGTGAGGAGGGCAGGGGGCGGAAAAAGCTGTAGGGGTTGGGGAATCGGGAATTGGTGATGGGAAATGGGGAATACAGTCGAAAGCCGATCGACGTGATCCGGAAGCCGAATCGTTCTTTGGCTGGAATCCAGTAGTTTTTTAGAGTTTACAGGTTCAAATGCCTTGACTTTGCCTAAAACATATCATCATATGCAAATACGATGATCTATAAAAACCCAATCCTTTTCGTACTCCTCTTGGGCATAGGCAGCTCCCTGCAGGCGCTTGAGCAGGCACCCATTACGGCCCCCGGATCTTCAAATTCACAGGTGGGCACGCTCCCCATCGTCACCGTGGTTGCTCAAAAGGAATGGAGCAACGGGGCGTCCTCGAACAACCCCAGCGGGTACAGCCCGCTGGATGCGAAGGGTGCCACAAGAACCGATTCGCCGATCATGCAGACTCCCGTTTCCCAACAGGTCGTCTCCCAGCAGGTCCTCAAGGATCAACAGACTGTGTACCTCACGGATGCCATTCAGAATGTAAGCGGCGTGACACCTCTCTACAACAACGGCATAGCGGACAGTTTCGCGATCCGTGGATTCGACATGCAGAACCTAACCTTTGAGGACGGCTTCCGTAACGATAAGTACGTTCTTGGTTTTCAGCGATCCATGGCGAATGTTCAGAATGTCGAGGTTGTGAAAGGGCCCTCCTCCGTTCTTTACGGGCAGTCTCAACCCGGCGGACTAGTGAATGTGGTGACGAAGAAGCCGATGGACAGGTTCTACTTCGCCGCAGAGCAGCAGATCGGTTCCTATAACTTCTACCGAACCACGGTCGATATGAGCGGACCGATCAACAGAGAGAAGACACTCCTCTACCGCTTTAATCTCGATCAGGAGAACTCGGGGTCTTTTCGGAATTTCATCAACACCGATCGCACATGCCTCTTCCCGACCATTGAATGGAAGCCCAATGATGACCATCATCTCACGGTTGAACTCGGCTATCTGGCCGGAACACAAGTCCAGGACAACGGCATTCCCTTCCTGACCAACGGCATGCCGGCTCCGGTCTCGATTCGGAACAATTACTCCGAACCGTATGCAAACGAGAGCAGGGTTCAGGATTTCTGGGTGAAGGCCAATGCGACCCACAACATTTCCGAAGATCTCATCCTCCACGCCGGTTACCGTACGGAGATGATCAGTGCACCCACGCCGAATCAGCAGATTTACTGGGGCATTTACGACGACTCCGGTGATCTCTCTCGAGGACAAACCACCACCACCTTCTACCAACTCTGGACTCAGGAGATTCTGGCTGATTTGACGGCCAGGTTTAAAACCTGGTTCATCAAGCACGAGGCGCTTGTTGGATTGGATGTTTACGAGCAGACTTTCCATTACAATCAACCTCCTCCGGGGATGAACGGCTGGAATCGTTCAGGACCATCAATCAATGTCTATAACCCCGTTTATGGGCAGGCCTTCCGCCCCTTTCCATCGCCACTCACCAATAATGTCTATGGATCCCAGTCGTGCGTCGGCGCGTTCTTTCAGAACCAGATGGAACTTCCATGGCACCTGCATGCGCTGGCCGGATTCCGGTATGACAGCATGACGGCGGCCAACGGCGGGTATAACAGCGCCCAAAATGCCACGGATGTTCCCCCGTTGACCCCGCGATTCGGTCTTCTCTGGCAACCCGTCAGGCAAATCAGTCTCTATGGCAGTTACACGGCCAATTACGGTCTGACGGCTCTGGGAGCGGTCACCCAAAGCGGACAACCTCTCCCTCCGCAGACGGCTCAGCAATGGGAGTATGGCATCAAGGGACAGTTTTTCGACGGGAAGCTCACAGCCACGGCAAGTATCTACCAGTTAACCAAGGAGAACATACCCACGATCGACCCCTCCAATCCGATGTACATGACGGCGATCGGGCAGGCTCAAAGCCGTGGTCTCGAGTTGGAGGCAGCGGGTGAGATTCTTCCCGGTTGGCGAATCATCGGCGGCTATTCCTACATCAATAGCCAGATCACCCAGGATGGAGGTCTTCTGTTCAATGGATTTCCCAGTCCCAGCATGCAGGGTTTACGGTTTCCCGGCGTCCCTTACAATAGCGGCAGTCTCTGGTCGACCTACGAGATTCAGAGCGGACCGCTGAAGAGACTCAAGTTCGGCGCCGGCGTCGTTGGCCGTAGCGGCGAGCAGGCTTATGCCGAGACTTATAACATGGAGACAGGCAAATCGACCTACCTGGCCCAAAAAATCCCTGCATTCGCGATTGTCAATGCCATGGCCGCCTATCCTTGCCAGATCGGCAAGACGAAGCTCACGGCTCAGGTGAACATCAACAACCTCTTCGACACCACCTATTACTCGAGTGTCACAACCGGGTCGGCGATGCCGGGAGCACCCATCAATGTGATGACATCGCTCAAGCTCGAATTCTAAAGCATTCATGGTAAGCAAGGATTTCGTTCGATCGATCGCCTGGATGGACCTGGGATACTCCCTGGCCTTTCACGCCGGGGCGCTCCTTCTGATGACGTTACTTCTCGTTAAGGCTCCGGAAGTGGGGGTTGAGGCGGCGAACATCGCTGCCGAATTCCAGCTTCTGGAGGCCGCGGCATCAGATCCAGCTCCGGCACAGTCCACCGAGCAGGCATCGGTGCCTTCGCATGAACCGGAGAACCCCGCGGAACCGACTCCGTCCAAAACGGAGACTCCCGAGAGCCTTCCTGCGGTGCCTGTTCAAAGTCCGCCAGTCGATATCCCCCACAACGCAAGGGTGGAGACATCCCACGGCGCCAAGCATTCCGATTCCCTGAGCAACTCCAAGCTTCGCAGTCGTGCAAGCGCGCCCGCCAAGGGAGCCAGGGAGGCCCTTCCCGACTA
>JBEAOJ010000202.1:0-11707 GCA_041164985.1 Verrucomicrobiota bacterium
CTGACGGGAGAGCACCACCCCCTCATGAAAAAGAATTCCTCCAGGGAATACAAAAGGACACCCATCGAACTTGTCGAAAGCATCACGTTTTCCTACCAACTTGCCGGTGCTCCGCCTGAAAGAATCACCGTGGAACGAGGCAAGGAATTCATTCTCAGCAGCCTTGATAAAGGCTACACGGAAACCTACAAATTATTGGATATTTCCAAAGACGGGGTGCTGCTGGACAGGGGAGGAAAGAGTTTCACGGTGAAGCCCTCCACCCTATCTGCGCCAGACGCGCAACCCGTTCCTGCACCGTCAACTCGCTGATTTTCGCTTCATTTCGCGCCTTCGTCACCGTGACCACCTCTTTCCCCCATTGTAGTCTCATGCATGCCTCGTCATCCCGGATCCTCCGCATACTATTGAGTGGAGTTATCCCCCTGCTCCCTTCTTCAGGTAATGCGCAGCAGAGCGGGGTCGTGGGCCAATCCGAAAGGGAAATCAGAATCCTCCAGGAGCGAAGCGACTGGGCCAGAAACCAGATCGCCAAAGCGCAAACGGCTCTTTCGGATCAGGACTTCAACGGTCGCGACTACGAATCCGCCTTTGCCTACTCGAAGAGCGCCCTGGATGCACTCCCGACAGGCGGTGCGGCTACGGCCAACCTGCGGGCGATGGCCATGGAGACCTTCTCCAAGTCAGCAGTGGCCCTTGCCCAACTGCGAATCTCCGAAGGGCGTTATCAGGATGCCGAGTTGGTGGTGACGACCGCCACGGGAAATCCCTACAACTCCGTTTATCCCCCGCTTCTCCATCTTCAGACGGACCTCAGCAACCCGGACCGGTTCAACCGAACCATGACCCCCGGCTTCATCTCCAAGGTGGAGCAGGTGAAGCAACTGCTCGCCGAAGCCCGCGGAAAATATGATTCCGGACGCTTCGATGCCGCCTTCAATGATTACCAGAAGATCCTCAATCTGGATCCCCAGAACATGGCGGCGCGGCGCGGCATGGAGGAGGTTGACAAGGAGCGTAGCAATTACGCGCAAGCGGCCTACAACGAGCGCCGCTCTGAAATGCTTGGTCAGGTCGCCCATGCCTGGGAACTTCCAGTTCCCAAATTCGACACAGGGGCGTCGACGATCGTGGAGCAGAATCCGATCGAAGTGAAGGGTACGGTCGCCATCAGCAGAAAGTTACAGGAAATCAGGATCCCCCAACTCTCACTCTCCGATGAGAGCGTGCGTGACGCCGTGGAGAAACTCCAAAAAAAGTCACGGACGCTCGACACGACAGAAACCGATCCGTCCAAAAAGGGTGTTAACATCGTACTCAAACTCGATCCATCGCGCGAAGCCATGGATGGAGGAACCAAGATCAATCTTTCACTGAACGACCTCCCTCTTGGAGAAGCCCTTAAGTACATCGCCTCAGCCGCAAACCTGAAGGTTAAGATCGAGCCATACGCCGTTGCGATCGTGCCACTCTCCGAACCGACCGAGACACTGATTTCCAAGGAATATAAAGTTCCTCCAAGTTTCATCGCATCCCCCTCGGGCTCCACCCCTCCGGCCGGGAGCACTCCGGGCCAGCTTCCGACCGTTGGCAAATCGGGTGCCAAGGAGTTCCTGGAGTCCCAAGGCGTCACCTTTCCCGCGGGTGCCACCGCGACTTATTTGGCATCCAGTAGCAAGCTCCTGGTCAAGAACACACAGGCCAATCTGGACCTGATCGATTCTCTGGTAGAGGTCTCGTTGGCCACCCCTCCCAGTCAGGTCGAGATCGAGTCCCGCTTCCTGGAAGTCAGCCAGAATAATCTTCAGGAACTCGGATTTGATTGGCTCCTCGGAGCCTTCCAACTCCCCGGTGGCAGCGGAGTCTATGGAGGTGGCGGCACAGCCGGTAATATGACGGGAAATGTCGGCCAATTCCCCTTCACGCAGGGAGGTGTAGCCACGGCCCCACCCATCGGATCAATCAACGGAAACAACACCGGCAATCTTACGGCCGGAAACCGTACCGGATCAGCGGCCGTCAAGGCCAATGCCCTTGATGGTCTACTTTTCGGCTCTCCAACAGGACCTGCGGCAGGGGTCCTTGCCTTGGCCGGTATCTTTACCAATCCGAAATTCCAAGTCGTGCTTCGCGCTGTTAATCAGCAAAAGGGTATTGATCTTGTCTCGGCTCCCAAGGTGACCGTGACAAGCGGACGAAAGGCCACAATCAACATCACCCGTAAGTTCCCCTACCCGAAGGATTATTCCCCGCCAACTGTTGTTCCCCCAACAGCTCCGGGACAAATACAACCCGCAAATCCAGCAACTCCCACTTCCTTTGAAACGCGCAATGTCGGCGTTCAATTGGAGGTTGAACCCACTGTGGGCCCGGATGGCTACACGATTGAATTGAGCCTTTCACCCCAGATCACTGAATTCCAAGGTTTTGTTAACTATGGATCCCCGATTAACGCTGTAGCAACGGTTTACGCACCGGTGACTCAGGCGCCCATAGGCTCTAAATCCGTGTTATTAACTCCCAACAGCATTAACCAACCTGTCTTTAGCGTCCGCCAAGTCGATACCCAGGTTACCGTCTATGATGGGCAAACCGTGGTGCTCGGCGGTCTGCTCCGTGAAGATGTGCAGAAGGTTCAGGACAAGACTCCCATTCTGGGTGATGCTCCAATTGTCGGATCACTCTTCCGAAGCTCCTCCAGCCAACGAATCAAGCGCAATCTGCTGATTTTTGTCACCGCAGGCCTCCTGGATCCGGCTGGACAACCGCTGATCAAGACCGTGGAGAATGGAAAGGAAATCCTGTCTCCTGATGCCAAGGCCGTGACCTCCGAGGCAGTTCCCGGGGATCCCTCCACCGCATCCAGAAGCACGCGATGACTCACCAAATCTTCTCTTCCTGCATGCTCTCCATACCTTCCCTCACTCAGGCGCTTCTAAGCATTGTTTGTGCATGGGCTTCCATCGCTCTCCTGCATTCCCAGACACAATCGTCCCAACTGGAGGCCGAATCAGAGCGTGCCATCGTACGAAGTCAGGAGGACCTGCTAAGGGCACGCTCTCTGATGAAAACAGCCTTGGAGCGGCAGTCGCGGAACAATCTCAAGGAAGCCTATGAGATTGCCTGTGAATCGATCGAAATCACCCCCTCTGGAGAGGCAGCCCGCAAGGAACGTAGCATACTCGTGGAGGACTACACCGGTATCTCCCTTGCCTATGCGCGGAAACTCATCTCGAATGGAGTCTTCACCGACTCGATCGCCGAGCAGAACGGCATTCTGAGCACTAACGGAATCCCTCTCTCGGCGGAAAGCGTTACCAAGTCGATCCTCGATCCCTCGGTCAACCCGGGAAATCGACAGGCACTCCAACTTCTCTCCAATCTGGAACAACCCGGCGTCTTTAACAAGACAGTAACCCCGAAATTCGCCGCTCAACGCGACGAGGTGGTGAGGCTTCTTCGGGAGGCCGAAGGACTGGCCCAAAGTGGCAGGAATGACCAGGCCATCAGGACATACGAGGCGGTTCTGACGATCGATCCTTACAACAGCGCCGCCAGAAAAGGAATGGAGTCGATCCACTCCTCCGATCTGAAGTATGCCGATGAGGCCTATAACGAGACCAGGGCCAGGATGCTTTGGCAAGTGGAGAAGGCATGGGAACGACCCCCTCACAAGTCGAAGCAGGGCCGCTCCACCGAGTCGGTCGGACGCCAGCAGGATATCCGGGGTACTGATCAGATCGTAGCCAAACTCAACACCATCATCATCCCCAAAATCGACCTAAGCGACTCTCCGATCAGCGAGGCCATCGAATATCTCAAACAGAAGAGCAGGGACCAAGATCCGGAAAAGAAAGGGGTCAACATCTTCCTGAAACTGGGACAAACCCCAGCATCCGGAGCCCCACAGTCGACCACACCCGAATCCGGCGCACCCTCTGTAGCCCCACCTACCGAACCCCACGTCACGATCTCTCTCTCGAATGTACCACTCTACGTGGCGCTCGACTACATCAGCAAATTAACAAATCTGAAGCTCAAGATTGATCCTTACGCCGTCTCGATCGTACCGCTCTCGGAACCTACCGACGTGATGATCACAAGGGAATATCAGGTCCCCCCGACCTTCATTCCACCCAAGTCGCTGGATACGGGGGGATCAATGCCACAACCAGGATCGACCGGTGTTCCCGATCCCAACAAGGCCCGCGTCGCCCAGAAAATGGATGCCAAGGATTATCTCTCTTCGCAGGGAGTCGAGTTCCCTCCAGGTGCCAGCGCAAACTACCTCTCCGCCGGAAGCAAGTTGGTCGTTCGAAACACCCGGGACAATATCGACCTCATCGACAGTCTTGTTGATGCGGCGTTGGGAGTCGCTCCCTCCCAAGTCGATATCCAGACCAAATTCCTCGAAATCAACCAAAACAACCTTCAGGAACTCGGTTTCGACTGGCTTCTTGGTCCCTTCAGTGTGGGAGGAGGCGTCTATGGTACCGGCGGAGGTGTGCCGGGTGCCGGTGCCAATACTACTGCTTTCGGCAACCCGATGGCAGGTGGATACCCCATGAGTTCTGTGGGTAGCCTGCGGTCCGGCAATCAGGCAATCACAGGAAATTCCGTTGATTCACTTCTGGCTGGTCAAGTTTTTGGAGACCGAACCGCGGCACCCGGAATCTTCAGCATCGCCGGGGTCTTTTCGGAACCACAGTTCCAATTGGTGATCCGTGCCCTCAACCAGAAAAAAGGTGTCGACCTGATGTCCGCTCCCAAAGTCACCACCAAGAGCGGCGTGAAGGCGACCGTTAAGATCGTCAACGAATTCATCTACCCCAAGCAGTACGACCCTCCTCAATTCCAACAAGCTGGTGGTCAGGGACAAGGAAATGGCGGACAAGCTGTAATAAACCCTCTGACCATACCTCCTCCGACGGTTACTCCATCTTTCCCCCGTGATTTTACCAAACAGGATCTTGGCGTCGTGCTGGAAGCCACACCAAAGATTGGGCCCGATGGCTACACAATCGACTTGGAACTCAACCCCAGAGTCACCGATTTCGACGGATTCATCAACTATGGGTCACCGATTAATGGCGTTGGTTATCAGGCTGGTTTATTTGACGCAGGGGCTGGGGTCTTTGTGCCTGCCCTTGTCCCAAACTCCACAACCCTCACCACCAACACGATCAACCAACCGGTCTTCTCAATCCGCGAAGTAAACACCTTCGTGACAGTCTGGGATGGTCATACAATCGCCTTGGGAGGACTGATTCGAGAGGATGTTCAGAAGATTCAGGACAAAGTCCCCTTCCTGGGGGATATGCCACTGGCAGGACGCCTCTTCCGATCCGATGTGGATCAGAAGATCAAAAAGAATCTTGTGATCTTTGTCACACCCAGAATCCTCGATGCCGAGGGGCAGCCACGCAGGTCGGATGCCGAGGAACCCGATATCGTCAAACCGCTCGGATTGCCTCCTGATCTCCCTCAGCCATCGATCTCCTCCCCCGCGGTCCGCGGCAAGTAGGTACTGCGGATACGAAAATCGGAGAAGCCTGAGAAAGGCACGGTTCACGTCCCCATACACGAATGCCCTCGCTGGCCCTGACCGGTAACATCGGAAGCGGAAAGACTTCCGCCTTGGATCTCTTGGTTTCCCTGATTCAGGAAGCAGGCATCACGGCGCTGCGATTCTCCGCGGATGAGGAGAACCGAACCCTCTTGGAAAAGGATCCGGAGGTCATGGATTTCATCAGATCTTCCCTGGGGACCGACTGCTACACGTCGAATGGTCTTCCAGATCGGGAAACCATTTCAACCCGGATCTTCTCGGATCCTCAGGCGCGGAAAACCCTGGAAGGGATCCTGCATTCCCGGCTTGAAAAGATCTGGAAACCTCTTGCGGCAGCCCATCGCGTTCCTGATCAGACGTTCTTTGTTGCAGAAATCCCGCTTCTCTACGAAAAAGGACTCTCCAGTTTTTTTGACAAGGTTCTGGTGGTGGGATGCTCCGATTCCATCCGCAAGGAAAGGCTCCTCAGTAACCGCTCGTTGAGTGCGGCAAAAGCCGACGAATGGCTTGCTCTTCAGCTACCCCAGAACGACAAGATTTCACAAGCCGACCACCTACTTTGGAACGACGGAACCCTTGAGTCACTCAAGGGGCAGATCCGCAGATTCCTGAAAACCTTTATCAACCCATGAGAAAAAAATCCGAAGAACATCCGGAAGAATCCCCTGGAATCACGACGGAAGAATCATCACATCACATTCCCCAACCCGCACCTCCCGAGCCGCTTGATCTGGTAACACTCCACCGGTTGGGCCATCACGCGCTTCTCGCGACGGCGGAGGAGCGGAACCTCTCCGTCTACCGCGACTCCTCCAAGCATCATCTTGTGCTTGATATCGCCCGTGATCAGATCAAGCGGAACGGGGTACTGACGGCGGAGGGCATTCTGGAATTCGCGCCGGATGCCCCGATGATCCGGTGGCCCCTGTTCAACTTCCAACCAACACCTGCGGATCTGACCCTCCCCGTCCCGTTGCTGCGCCAATACGAACTTCGACCCGGGCTGCGTGTTGCAGGAATCGTGGGCCCGCAATCGGAGCGCCGCCTCTGCTTCAAGGAAATCACGGCGATCGAAGGGATCCCTTCCGGGGAATGGAAAACCCCCTTGGAGTTCGACAAGCTCACCGCCATGTTCCCCAACAGGCGGATCTACCTTGAGCAACCGGGCAAGGCCAATCCGACTGCCCGGGCGGTTGACCTGATCGCCCCGCTCGGCATGGGACAGAGGGGATTGATCGTGGCTCCGCCACGCGTGGGAAAAACCATGATGCTCAAGAGCCTTGCCCTGGCCATCAGGGCAAACCATCCCGATGTCCACCTCATGCTCCTGCTTGTGGATGAGCGCCCCGAGGAAGTCACCGACCTGCGCCGATCGCTCGACTGCGACATCTTCAGCTCCACCTTCGACGAACCGACCTCCCGCCATGTCCAGGTCTCCGAAATGGTCTCCGAGCGGGCCAAGCGGCTTGTCGAATTGAAGAAGGATGTCGTCATCCTCGTCGACAGCATCACCCGTCTCTCGCGCGGCTATAACAACAACGTGAAGGGAAAAGGCCGCACCATGAGCGGCGGTGTTGATTCCGCGGCGCTGGCCCGCCCGAAGAAGTTCTTCGGCTCGGCGCGCAATGTCGAGGAGGGGGGCAGCCTGACCATCCTCGCCACGGCACTGGTCGAGACCCACAGCCGCATGGATGACCTGATCTTCGAGGAATACAAGGGGACGGGGAACATGGAGATCTACCTCGACCGCTCCATCATGGAGCAGCGCATCTTCCCCGCGATCCACATCACCAAGTCGGGAACGCGACGTGAGGAACTCCTCTACCATCCCGACGAATACGACCGGATCCTGCAACTCCGGAGACAACTTATGGAAATCCCCGCCGCCGAGGGGATGCAGATTCTGGGCCTCAACCTGGAGACGACGAAGACAAATGCCGAGTTGCTCCTGGCTGGATTGAAGGGCCTGTAGTCTCGGAAGGTGGGGAAGTTACAAACTTCCCCCATTTCTCATCATTCCTGAGGGATTGGAGGAGGGATCTCGGGAAGAGGCCTCACCAAACCAAGCTTCCGGTAGGTCAGACAGATCACGAATCCCGCGATCGCGCCGCCGAGATGCGCCATATGGCCGATTCCGGGTTCTATTCCGAAGACCCGGAAGAGAATGGAGACTCCGACGATCAGCCATCCCAGCGTCGCCGCCTTCATCCTCACGGGAATGACAAAGAAGATCAGGGCGGTGATCTCGAGTCTCGGGAGGAGTGTCGCAAATCCCACCAGCAGGGCGCAGACAGCGCCGGAGGCACCCACCAGATCAACGCTCTCGGGGCTGGAGAAGGTCTGGAGCAACCCTCCGGCAACAATGCCCCCGAAGTAGAGGCCCAGGTAACGCCATCCCCCCAGGAGCTCTTCAAGCAGCGGACCGGTGAACCAGAGCGCAACCATGTTGACGATCAGGTGAAACAGATTTCCGTGGAGGAATCCATGGGTCACGAGCTGCCACCATCCCCCCTCGCTGAAACCCTCCCGGCTCAGCGCCATAACGGGAAAGAGGGAGCTGTCAAAAAAGATCCGGAAAATCTCCTCGATCAGGAAAAACGCGAGATTGATCCCGAAAAGGATCAGCGTGACCGGTGACTGGCGGAATCGTTCCATGGATATACTAGCAGGGAGCCGCGACGGTGGACGCAATCACGGGGAGGGCGCCCATCTCCACGCGGAGCGAAAGCGGCAGATACCCCGCCATCTCCCCATCGAGTTCGTAGGGGACGGGGCTTTCGGAATACAGGGAGAGGGAGGATGTCTGAAAATACTCCACATCTCCAAGTTCGGCATGCTGTCCGATCAGAATCGCGTGCATGTATCGCAGAAGATCCCAGGGACTCTGGTTCCGGAAGATCAGGACATCGATCAGACCATCGCAGGGAGATCCCTTGCGGAACATCCTGAAAGGACCGCCATAGAAGCGCCCGTTTCCAATAAGGACGAAGGAGCCGCTTCTCACCGGACCCTCCGCACTCTCGATCGTCACCGGGGGCGGTTTTTCACCCGCCACCTGGGCCAGTGAGAGCAGGTAACTCAACGGGCCCAATGCCTTCTTCGACTCCCGCGTGGTGCGGCGGACCACTTCGGCATCAAGGCCGACACCGGCTAGCTGGACAAAGCAACGTGTTCCCGCCTCGGAGGTGCAGATCGGGAGATCCAGATGACGGATCCCGCCCTGTTGGATAATCCCCCATGCTTTCTCCAGGGAGTTGAGGGGGATGCCGAGTTCCACGGCAAAGACATTCATCGTGCCGACAGGCAGGACTCCGAGCCGGACCCCCGGCTTACCGGCGGCCACGATCCCGTTGACCACCTCGTTGATCGTTCCATCTCCCCCGGCCGCCACAATGGTCGTGAACCCCTCCCCGACCGCCTCTATTGCGATCCTCTCCGCATCACCGGGCATCCCGGTCAGACGGATCTCGGCCTCCCTGCAGACCGCACGGAGGCGCTCGGGGAGACGCCCTGCCTTCTCGCTGTGAGCGGCGGGATTAAGAATGATCAGGGGATTCTTCACACTTCACAATTACGTCAGGACTCCTAACTTGTTCGGGTGCGACCGATTGCCAAGCCCATTCTCACCATAGCGGCCATTCTGAGCGCCGGGGTCCTCTCGGCATGCCTGATCCTGAACGCCTACCTCGCCCTTCCGGCGACCCGGAACCAGATTGAAAGCGGGATCGGTGACAGCCTGGGCATGCCGGTGACCATTGGCTCGATCTTCGCCCTCCCCTGGCCCGTGGGATCGATCAGGATCGGCAATATCAAGGGAGGGGGAGCAGGAGATCCGCGGGAATTCTCGGCGCCATCCATCATCCTTCTTCCTGACTTCACGGAACTCCTGCATGGCCGGATCGTGGCCTCCGGGGTCGAGTTAAAAAACCCCTCGCTTCGGCTCTCGACGCGCCAGCCCATTGCCGCGATGGCCACATCTTCCGCTGACACGCCGGGAAATTTCGGAGGAAGCTTCACCACTCCATCAACTCACCGCGAGATCTCGCCCCCCACTCCGGGCATCGCTCCCCCGGCCACGGAAAGTGCACCTGCCCAAAACGCTCGTTCGGGTGCCGCCCCGGCGGGGGAGACTCCCCCTTCCCTCCCCCTCAAGAGCATCAGGATCGATGGTGGAGATTTCAGCTACCTCGACGACAAGGGAAGCCCGATCCTGACCCTCAAGGGACTCACCATGCGCGGAACGCTCCATGGTGAAAGCTGGAAGGGCAGTCTGAACGCCCCATCGATCGTGATAGGATCCTCACTGATCTTCCGGAATCTCCAAACCGGACTCACGGGACCTGCCAACCTCTCCTCGGTTGATCTTTCACCCTGCACGGCCTCCTTCGGCGGTGGGACCCTTTCCGGAACCGCTTCCCTGACCTCGCTTCGCCAGTCTCCCTCGTTTTCCCTCACACTTCATCTGAGCGATGGACGACTGGAAAAGCTTCTCTCCGATGCCTCGCTTGGGACCTCCTCGGCACACGGAAAGATCACTGGAGATCTCCGGTTGGAGGGGATGGCCGGCAAGGGGTCGACGATGAACGGAGATGGCAACCTGCTCTGCAAGGAAGTCACCGTGGAGCCCGTCTCATTCCTCAAGCAGATCGGCCAGTTCCTCAACATCGAGGAACTGAAACTTCTCCGTCTTTCTGAGGGGAAGTGCCTCTTCCGTGTTGATCAGGGGCGCTTCGTGGTCGATGACCTCTTCCTTCGCTCGGAAAACCTGATCCTTGCCGCCAAGGGCCCAGTCGACTCCACCGGCCAGCTCAACCTTGAGTCCCGCCTCCTCTTCAATGAAAACCTCACCCGCCGGCTGGGGGGGCTCCTGGGCAACAAGCTCACGCCCGCACCCGAACAGGGCTACACGCAGATCGCGTTCCGTGTCTCCGGACCGGCCATGAATCCCAGAACAGATCTTCTCGAACGCCTCACCGGGATCAGGATCGGAGGCGATCTCGGGGGACTCGGGGGGCTGATCCAGGGGCTCTTCGGCGCGCCCAAGCCGCAGACTCCCGCGACACCGCCACCCTTACCTCCGGGGCAACCCCCTCGTCCCACTCCCTGATTCCACGATGCGCGTGATAGCCGGATCAGCCGGTGGCCTCAACCTGCAGGCCCCGGGCAAGGGGACCCGACCCACGATGGATCGGGTCCGCGGGGCGATCTTCTCCTCACTCGGCGAGCGGGTTCCGGATGCCCGCGTGCTCGATCTCTACGCGGGAAGCGGAGCCCTCGGCATCGAGGCTCTCAGCAGGGGAGCCTCTTCGGCCACCTTCGTGGAACACCACGCCCCCACCGCCGGCTTGATCCGGAGAAACCTCCAGACCACGCGCCTCGACCGGCAGGGGGCAAGCGTCCAGCAGATGGATGCGATGCGCTTCCTGGAACTCTATGCCCCTCCCGGGAGTTTCGATCTCGTCTTTGCCGATCCTCCCTATCTCAAGGACACACGCCCTTCCGCCGGTGAACCGCAGAACCATGCAGAGCAGGTGCTGACCCAACCGAATCTCCCGGCCGCTCTTGGCGAGGAGGGCCTCCTCATCCTGGAGTGCGAACGCCGGCAACCCCTTCCATCCCTCGCCTCCTGGGAGGTTCTTTCGGACCGATCCTACGGTGAGTCTCGCATCCTGATCCTGAGGAGATCCTCATGAAACGGATCACCCTCTTCCTCTACAATCTGCTCTTTGTCCCGATTCTGTTGATACTGCTTCCCGGATACCTCATGCGGATCAGGAAGCGTGGCGGCTACGGCAACAAGGCGCTTCAGCGCTTCGGCATTCTTGATGCCTCCACATTCGCGCGCATCGGCACGGGGAGGATCTGGCTGCATGCCGTGAGCGTCGGCGAAGTCGGGATCGCCTTGAAATTCGCGCTGGAATACCGCCGTCGGAACCCCACGGCGCGCTTCCTCCTCAGCACGACCACCTCCACGGGACTCGCCATTGTTGAACAATCCGCCTCCGAGTGGCTGGAACCCATCGCCAACCCCGTCGACTTCTCCGTCATCACCTCCCGTCTTGTCCGTCGTCTCAAACCCTCGGCCCTTCTCATGGTCGAGGCGGATCTCTGGCCGAACCGGATCGCCGCCTGCAAAGC
>JBEAOJ010000203.1:0-19589 GCA_041164985.1 Verrucomicrobiota bacterium
TACCGAATCGGGCAACTTGAACTCAGCCTAGGGCCTGTTAAGATTAAAATGGCGGGATGGGCGAGGAAGAGATGAGGTGCAGGACAAGGCGCGAAAGAGGGAGTGTAGTCACAGCACTACAAGATCGAAAGAGCAACGCTGACCCTGCGCATCACGTGCCAAGCCGCCTTGCCCGCGGCCCATGGCTTGCCCGGTCGTTGCTTCGCATCCGCTACGGCTTCCCGCAACGGCCTCTATGCGATTTAATCAGCGCTTCCTTAGATTCGCTCGCTTCCGCTCGGCTTACCCTGCGGGCTGAATTTTCGTTTAGTCTACCCAAGCCGTTCCCACGGCTATGATACCATCTCCACTTTTATTCCGGTAGAATCGGCTGGTTCTTTCGGCGATGGGCGTTGCTGTCATCCCTCGGGTTATCTTCAAGATAGCCCTTGGTCTTTTGACTCGCTCGCACCATGCTCGGCTCGCCCTTTCGGGTCCCGCATTTGCGGGATCTATCCAGGCCTTTCCCAAGGCCCTGTATTGCCTAGCCCATCACCAAAACCCCTTCGCCAATTCCACCAGACTAGAGCGTTTATAGAAAAGATGTAGCCACAAAATGCACAAGATGCACAAGAGGGAGGAAGAAAGGGATCACCAGTTAATTTAGTGGTGATATGATTTACCAAATCCTTTATTTACAAACACTTTCATAAAGTTGAGTCTCTCCAAGTTAACAATAGATAGGGATGCGTCATTGATAAAGCCCAGTCGGATAGGCGCTATTTTTCGTGTGCCTCTTGTACATCATGTGGCTATGACTCATATTAATCTGCTCTAATCATGGAAATGGTATGAGTTAGCCAGTCGCTGATTTGTCACGGCTGAGTTCCGGATTCATCCTGCAGATCTTCATGCTCTTCATGGCGAAGAATCATCCCGGCCACTCCAAATAGCGGAAAGACTCACGATTTGAAGGCCCGGATACCGACGAGAACCCATCCAGCCATCAGCAGCAGGCCGCCAATGGGGGTGATCGCCCCGATCCAAGGGATCTTGGTGAGAGCCAGCGTGTAGAGGCTTCCCGAGAAGAGGAAAATGCCGAAGCCCCAACAGAGAACCGCGCCCTTAAAGTATGACTCTAGAAAGGGCCCGGCAGTCGCCGCCCAGAGCAATGCTGGCGCGTGGACGAGATGGTAAAGGACAGCCGTGTTCCAGAGATCACGGCCATGGTTGGCTTCCAAAACGCCCTTCAGGCCATGGGCTCCGATGGCTCCCAGCGCAATGCCGAGAAAACCCATCGCACCGGCCACCAGAAGTGCGGCGCGACGGTTCATGGATCGACCGTGAGGTTACTTTCCGGCGACCGCGAACTCCTCGGGGAACTTCTGGAGGAAGCTCTGCACGGGCCAGGAGGCCGCCTCGCCGAATGCACAGACCGTTCGTCCGGCGATGTTGTCGGCGACATTCTTGAGGGTCTTGGGATCCTGTTCGGTTCCCTCGCCGTTCACCATGCGGGTGGTCATCTTGTCGATCCAGAGGACACCTTCGCGGCAGGGGGTGCACTGGCCGCAGCTCTCGTGGGCGTAGAACTGGTTGAGGTTGTTGAGGGCCCAGAGCATGTCGCGGGAGTCATCCATGACGATCACCCCGCCGCTGCCGATCATGGTTCCGGCGGCCGCCAGAGAGGAAGCGTCCATCACAAGGTCGAGGAGTGGAACCTCCTTGTCGACCATCTGGCCATCCTCACCCTTGACCTTCATCTTGAAGACCTCACCGGCACGGAGAATCTTGGAGGAACTTCCTCCGGGAATGATCGCCTTGAGCTTGCGGCCGGGCTTCATGCCGCCGCAGACATCATTGATGAGTTCGCCGAGGGTGACGCCGCCGGCGGGAATCTCGTAGGGCCCGGGACGGACCACGTCGCCGGAGACGCACATCACGCGGGTGCCGCCGTCGCCGGGGGTTCCCATCTTGGCGTATTCGTCGGAGCCGATCTTGAAGATCTGCTTCACGTGGCAGAAGGTCTCCACGTTGTTGACGATGGTCGGCGACATGTAGAGACCGAGCACCGCCGGGAAGTAGGGAGGCTTGATGCGGGGATAGGGACGCTTCCCCTCGAGCGACTCGAGAAGACTCGTCTCCTCGCCGCAAATGTAGGCACCGGCGCCCTGGTGGACGAAAATGTCGACGTCAAAGCCGCTTCCCATGATGTTCTTGCCGAGGAATCCCTTGGCACGGGCCTCCTCGATCGCCTTGGTGACGATCCCGGCGGCCTTGGGGAACTCGCAGCGGATGTAGATGTAGGCCAGGTTCACGTTCAGCGCAAAGGCTGCGATGGCCATCCCCTCGATGAGCTGGTGGGGATCATTGTGAAGGATGTAGCGGTCCTTGAAGGTGCCGGGCTCGGACTCGTCGCCGTTGCAGGCGATGTAGTGGGGCTTGCCGTCGTCGCGGCGGATGAATCCCCACTTCACGCCGCAGGGGAAGCCGGCGCCGCCGCGTCCGCGGAGGTTGGCCTTCTTCACTTCGTCGATGATCTCCTCGGGCTTCATCCCGAGGGCCTTCTTCAGCTCGGCGTAGCCGCCGTGCTTGATGTAGCAGTCGATGTCGGGGGTGTAGCCCTGGGTCCAGGCATTCTGGAAGACGATGCGCCGCTCCTTGGGATGAGGGGGAAGAAGAAGTGATTTCATGGAAGTGATCCTCTTGGATGTCTTGGAGGGGGCGTGATCAGTTGTACTGGCTCAGGATTTTGGCCGTATCGGCCTCGGTGATGTCCTCGTGCAGGTCATCGTTGACAAGGGCGACGGGAGCAGAGCCGCAGCTGGCAAGACACTCGACGAACTCGACACTGAACTTGCCATCGGGGCTGACCGGAGGGGTGTGACCATGCGTCGGGGCCTTGGGGTCGATACCGGCGGCCTTGCAGAAGGAATCGCGCACTTCGTAGCTGCCCGCCAAGGCGCAGGAGAGCGTGCGGCAGACACGGACACTGATCCGGCCCGCCTTCTCCTGACGGAACCATGGGTAGAAGGTGACAAGTTCGAGGATGTTGATCGGCTCGAGATCGAGGCGCTTCGCGATCCAATCCACCCCGCTGTCATCGATGAATCCGAAATGGTTCTGCCAGAGATGGAGAAGAGGGAGCGAGGCGCTCCTCTTGGAGACGGGGTAGTGGGTCACCGCCTCGTCGATCCTGGCCAGAAGGTCCGCTGGGATCTGGTCGGCCTGACGGGGACCGGTGGAAGTTGCAGCATGCGTGTCCATGAAGCCTCCAAAGAAACCAAAAATCAGGAACCTCGGGAAGAGGGAAATCAAGACATTCGCAGATAGCCCCCGCAAACCGTCGAATCGGAGCCGATTCAGGCCATCCTCAAGGTTTCATTCCGTCGACAACCGCACCTCGACTCCCGGCATGGATCGGAGAGACCCCGTAAATCAGCCAATACTCCGCGGTCTTCAGAAATTCGATCGCGGCGAAGCGGTTCACATCCCATCTCCCTTCCGGCCTGCTCCACCACCCGATCGATGAGTCGGTCACTCCGAAGATGATATCCGGCATCACTTTTCTGAAGGTTGCAAGGGCTCGGCGCGTATGGAAGGGCGATGTCACGATCAGTGCCGATCGCACCCCGGCAGCTTCCAGCATCGGCTTGAGAAGACCCGCATTGCTCCGGGTCGTCATGGCATGCGATTCCACGACGATCCTGTCGGCCGGGACCCCGCCTTCGAGAAGGATACGACGGTTCGTGCCCGCGTCCCCCCGGCCCGTGACAAAGACCCTCGGTGCCACCCCTGCCCTGTACAGGCGGGCGGCCTCGGTCGGACGGGCAAGAGGTTCACCGCCTAGTACGATGAGCGCATCCGCCTTCTCCATAGGAACAGAGACCACTAGCCAGCGCTTCCAGAAACGGGTGAATGCAGGCCCCCTGACGGCAAAAAAGGCGCAGGCCAGACACACCAGCGCCACCAGGAGGAGAAGCTTTTTCATCCTCCCGTTGTTGGCATCGCGGGATTGCCACTCAGCACCTCTCCCTGCCCGGAGTCCCGCATCACTACGGCCCCTGCAGAGCAGAGCGTACCAGGAGCCAGCGTGACACCGGGGCCGATGAAGGCATTTGCGGCAACCCAGCAACCCTCACCGATAACGATGGGCTTGGTCACTAGGTCGAAGTTCTCACTCCGGAAGCGATGGGATCCCGTGCATAGGAAAGCCCTCTGGGAGATGCAGACATGACTGCCGATTGAGACCGGGGCCAGAGTCAGGATCAGCACCTCTTCTCCGATCCATACATGATCCCCGATCGAGAGACGCCAGGGAAAGGTGACGTTCACGCGGGAACGGATCACAACACCCCTGCCAACCATTGCGCCAAAGGCCCTCAAGGCTGCCACTTTGAGCTGTGAAGGAATCGGGTACCATGGGGCAAAGAGCAAAGAACGGACAATCCACCAGAGAGCCTCTTTCATCTTCGAAGCCCCTCGACTGAAGTCAGAGTTATCGTATCGGTCGAGTCTCATGTGCCGTACCTGCAGTAGATTACTTAAAGGAGCACCACGTCAATCTTGCGGTTCCTTGGTGCCCAGCCCGAGCTTGATTCCTTGTAATATTTTCGGTTTTGGTTTTTTGTTCGTCTTCATGGTGGATGGTTGGTTGTTGCCTTCTTCCGGCACTGCCTTGTGGCAGTTCAGCCGACCATCCGCCATCAACTTTTAACGCTCAAAAAACCGTCCACCCCATGCCCTCCTTTGCCTACACTGCCCTTGATGCCCAGGGTCAGCAGACAAGTGATTTCATCGATGCGGCATCGCAGTCGGAAGCCGTGGCAGCGCTCCGCGGTCAGGGACTCTTCCCCACCAGCGTGAAGGAACAGGCGCGGAGCGTTAAAACAAGGTCAACATCGCCGGGCAAGGGGGCCAAGAGGGGATCCAAGGAGATCAAGATCAACATTCCCTTCCTTGAAAAGAAGACCATCAAGGGCAAGACGCTCATGATCTTCACCCGTCAGTTGGCCACTCTCATTGACGCGGGTCTGCCATTGCTGCGCGGCCTCACGGTTCTGGGCAAGCAAGAGCCTGATCCGGTGCTTAAAAAGACGATCAATCAGCTTGCGGAGGCAGTGCAGGGCGGAGGAACCTTCAGCGACGGACTGACGGCTCACCCCAGGATCTTCAACAAGCTCTACGTCAACATGGTGAAGGCCGGCGAACTGGGCGGTGTCCTTGAGGTCGTGCTCAACCGTCTCGCCGAGTTCCAGGAGAAGGCCCAGAAGGTTAAGGGAAAAGTCCAGTCGGCCATGATGTATCCCGCGATCGTCATGGTCATCGCCATCATCATCATGGGATTCCTGTTGGTGTTCATCGTGCCCAAGTTCGAGCAGATCTTCGCCGACATGCTCGGGGGCAAACCACTCCCCCTCCTCACCCAGATCGTCGTCGGCGCAAGCCGAGCAATTCAACAGAACATCCTACTCATCATCGGAGGCGTCGTGGGCCTGGTGTTCGGGTTGAAATATGCGATATCCACACCCAAGGGGGCCGTCCTCTTCGATCAGTTCATGCTCAAGGCCCCCCTCTTCGGTGACCTGACCCGCAAGAATGGCATTTCCCGTTTCACCCGCACCCTTGGGACTCTCGTGACCAGCGGCGTGCCGATTCTACAGGCGCTCAACATCACCAAGGAGACCGCCGGCAACGCCATCATCTCCAACGCGATCGCCAAGATTCATGACGCCGTCAAGGAGGGTGAATCGATCGTTCGCCCCATGGAGGCCAGCGGCGTCTTCCCCGCCATGGTCATCAGTATGGTCGATGTGGGTGAAGAAACCGGACAACTACCGGAGATGCTTCTCAAGGTCGCCGATCTCTACGACGACGAGGTGGATAATGCCGTCGCCGGCCTCACCTCCCTCATGGAACCGATCATGATCGTCTTCCTCGCCGTGGTGGTCGGTTCGATAGTCATCGCGCTCTTCCTGCCGCTCATCGGCATCATCAGCGGCATGCAGCAGTAATCAACCGGAAGCCTCTTATGAAACACTCAAGGCATGAAGGTTTCACCCTCATCGAACTGCTGATCGTCATCACCATCATCGCAATCCTTGCCGGCTTAGTCCTGTCTACCGCCGGATATGTCCAGAAGAAGGGGGCCCGCTCTCGGGCCGAGGCCGAGATCGCTGCCATGGGGACGGCTCTTGAAAACTATAAGGCTGACTTTGGGGATTACCCCACCGGATCAAGTTCTGTTGTTTTGTTGACAAACCTGATGCCCCCGCCAGGCAGCGGAAAGGTCTATTTCGAGTTCAAGAAAAACTCAACCAACTCATCAGGTTGGTTGGATCCCTTCGGTAATGCTTACTCCTATCGCTATCCCGGCTTGTCAAACCAAAGCGGATCCAACTTCTTCGACCTCTGGTCAACCGCCGGTGGAGGAGCTTCCAACACCTGGATCAGAAACTGGTAGGGAATTTACGAAGGGCTGCCGATCGTTCTCAACCCCTTCCACCCCCCGATCACAAGCTGAGACCAACTCTCAAGCTCATCGTGACGGGCGGATAGTTCATCGAGGGTGAGGAATCCCAGTTCGGCGATCGCTTCCTCATTGGCCTTCACCGAAGGCTCCGCGAGCTGGCACTGGTGGACAATCCCGAGATGGACGGCACCGACGGGATTCGTATCGTCATTGAGTACGGCCAGCGGACGCTCGATGAAGCAGCTCTCAATGGAGAGCTCCTCCTGAAGTTCGCGCATCAAGGCGCGCTGGTAGGCGGCGGCATCAAATGCCTCCCCCAACCCGTCCCCGTCATTGATGTGACCGCCAATCCCGACGGAGCCCTTCTTGAGGAGGCGCGTCTCACCCGAGCCGGTCCCCCTGCGGTAATGGAGGATCCTGTCACCTGCAGTAACCACCACATAGGGAATGAGTTGCTTAAGCGAGGGATCCTCCTCCGCCTCCGCGCGTGGCACAAAGAAATGATTCCCGGGCTCCAGGAATACGGGCAAATAACGGGAAATCTCGGCATTCAGGCCATGAAAGGAACCGAGTTCATCAAAGAGGGAACGGCGGACAACGAGGACTTGTTCGGACATAGGATTGGCTATCAGTCTCAGCCTTGGCCCTTCAGGACATCCACAAACTCCTGAAAAAACGGGGCCGAGTCATGGGGTCCCGGCGAGGCTTCGGGATGGAATTGTACCGCGCGCACCATCTTGGTGCGATGGCTGATCCCGGCAACGGTTCCATCGTTGAGATGGCGATGGGTGATTTCCAGATCCCGAGGCAATCCCTCCTCCTTCACCGCATAACCATGGTTCTGGGAAGTGATGAGGACACGGCCCGAGCGGAGATCCTGGACGGGCTGGTTGGCGCCACGATGTCCGAATTTCAATTTGAAGGTCGATGCTCCGAATGCCAGCGAGAGAATCTGATGACCCAGGCAGATGCCGAACACGGGCTTCACCTCTGCCAGACGTCGGGCTGTCTCATGGGCCGCCGTGAGAACCGCCGGATCTCCGGGACCGTTGGAGAGGAAGATGCCGTCGGGATTGAATTCCAATGCCTTCTCGGCCGGCATGTTCGAAGGCACCACCATCACCCTGACTCCATGCGCCCGGAGCAGGCGGAGGATATTGCGCTTCACTCCGAAGTCATAGAGAACGACCAGCGGCTCCTTGGAGGGACGCTCGGGACGCTCCGCCCCGAACGGGAAGCTCTCCCTCCCCTCGGGGTCCCACTCATAGACGCCCTTGGTGGAGACCTCCCCGACCAGGTCGAGTTCCTCGAGCTTCGGTGCACCCTTGGCCCTCGCGATTGCGGTTGCCTCGTCGCTTCCGTCCGTGCAGATGCAGGCGCGCATCGCCCCCTGCGTCCTGAGGTGACGGGTCAATGACCTGGTGTCGATGCCGCCGATGGCGGGAATGGAGTGCTTCCGGAGATAGCCGGGAAGGGACTCGTCGGAGCGCCAGTTGCTCTCGAGGCGCGAGAGTTCTTCAATTACAAAGCCACTGACCTGCGGACGGGCGCTCTCCCCATCCTCGACGCCTGTCCCGTAGTTACCGATCAGGGGATAGGTCATCGTGACAATCTGTCCGCGGTAGGAGGGATCCGTGAGCACCTCCTGATAACCGCTCATCGAGGTATTGAAACAGATCTCGCCGACCGAGTTGCCGGAAGCCCCGATGGAGATTCCGTGAAAAACGCGACCATCCTCCAGAGCGAGGATGGCAGTATTGGATGTGTTCTGAGAAGCAGCCATGAAATTGTGCCCGATACTTCACCATGCACACCCCTCGGGTGCAACCATTACTGAACCCGAACTGAATCCATCCGGCTATTGCACCTGACCTATGGGTTTTCTAGAATTGTTTATTCGTGCTCTTACGGAATCCCCAGTCTCTGCTGGCAGCCATCCTCATCCTCCTGACGGGGTGGCTCTGCCCAGCCCTGGCCCAGAGCATTTCCAAAACCGCGGACGGATTCGACCTCCCCGTGGCTCCCCCCAACGGCGAGGGATACTACAAGTCCCGGGGCTTCCGGGCAGGCGGACACCTCGGTGAGGACTGGCTTGTGACCGACGGGAGCAGCGCCCGCAGCCTTGGAAAGCCAGTCCATGCCATCGGAAACGGCCTGGTCGTGCTGGCCCGCGACATCCATGTCGCTTGGGGCAATGTCGTTGTGATCAGGCATTCCTGGATCGAGAACAGGCAACTGAGGTTCGCCGACTCCCTCTACGCCCATCTCGACAGGATCAATGTGAGGGAAGGACAGCAGGTCTCGCGTGGACAACTCATCGGCACTATCGGGAACAACCACGGCATGTACCCCGCACACCTTCATTTTGAGATCCACAAGGATCTGACCATCGGTGTCAATCATGCCGCTGGTACCCGCGATCTGCGCAGTTACTGGCTGCCGACGGAGTTCATCATGGCGCGACGACACCTTGCGGGCGGGGGACGCAATGTTCCAACCCCCGCGGCCAACTTCCTCCTCCCCTCACCCGAACATCCCTGGTCCTTTCACCGGAAGAGCAGGAGTTCCAAGGAACGGGGAAAAACCAAGGGTTCATCCCACTCGCGCGCAGGATCACCTTTGTCTCACTCACGCCCCTCCGGCACTTACAAGGTCAACCGCTACAGCGATCCTTAGGGAAGCGCCGGATAAATCGCATAGAGGCCGTTGTGAAAAGCCGTTGCGGATGCGAAGCAACGACCGGGCAAGCAAACTTAGGAAGATAGTAGGGGAAAGATTCACGAACCGTAGTGGAGATCGGGGGCGGAGGAGTTCCATGGGCTCGGTCTCATTTTCAGATCCTTGGATGGGCCTCGGATGTTTGCCTTGCCCTCCAACGCTCGTCTCGCCCTCACGTGCTATGCATGAGCGCGGGCCACACCTTGAGCACCATCACTCGGTATTCCTCGGCGCGAACTCTCGGGCTTCGCGCAACTCCCAACTCCCAAAATCCCTAAGCGTTTTGCTTAGAAGTCGATAAGCGATCCTACAGCTACAAGAGTTATCTAATAAACCTATGATCGTCGGCGATGAACGAGCTTTCCTCGCCCCAGAAAACTGCACTTCGGAAGATCGCGCGACTCCGGAGAAACAAAACCCCGGAAGCCGCGCAGAACACAACAACGAACGACGGAAGTCAGCAAGGGGATGGGAACTCACTCGGATCCGAACTCCGAGTCATTTGTCTTTATCCCTCGGTCATAGCCGGAAAGCTTGCCCGGGAGTGGATCGAGAAAGCGGTGCATTCGATGGCTCCCAACGCCTGCACCTGCATCGAATATTTCAATTACTCCGTCCTGAGCCATGACGGCATCTGCTGGGAGCATGTCATCGGGAGAATCAGGCCGGACGTCATCCTGATGGTCGGGGACGGAAATCACACCTTGAGCTCAGGCCTTAGGAACTCCCTGAGGAAACTCTTTTCCAAGTCGAATGGCTCTTCGAAACCGATGGTGATTTTCCGGGATCTGGAGCCGGAACCGACACTCAACACGCGCGTCCTCCTCGACTACGTCTCGGCCCTCACCCGTCAGAATCAATGCGAACTCAGCGCCATGAACGGGAACGGAACCCCCATCAGTTGTTTCCGCCACCCTCTTCATCTCCTCAAGACCAGAAAATACCGTGAATAAACCGACATCTCCTGGTTCGGGTCATGCGGATGGATTCTCAAGTCTGCGTGAGCAGGTCTTTCTAAGGATACCTGATCCGGATCGGTGGCCTCTCAAGATCGGATCGAGGATCAAGCAACGACTTGCCGCCCGGTTATCACGTCTCTTTCCAACGCCGATCAGGCATCGCGACACATCCCTCCGTCATTCGTCGGCATGTGACGGGCAACCTCTCCGCTTCCCATGAAGGTCCTCATCACAGGCGGCGCGGGGTTCATCGGATCGCATCTTGCCGAGTATCATCTCGCGAAGGGCGATACGGTGACCGCAGTCGATGACCTGAGCACGGGATCGACGGATGTCTTCAGGGGATTCGGTGCGGACCGGTTCTCTTTCGTGGAGGCAGACATCCTCACATGGAAGGATCTGGACCGCGAAGTGAAGCGGGCGGAGCGGATCTATCACATGGCCGCCGTGGTCGGTATTGTCAGGGTCCTCCGGGAGCCGGTCGAGGTCACACGGGTGAATGTCCTTGGAACCGATCGACTCCTGGAATCGGTCGTCCGTTCCCATCAGCTTCCGGAACTGGTCATCGCATCCAGCTCCTCGGTGTACGGACACACCAAGCAGGAACCTCTCGGCGAGGAGAGCGAACTGACCTACCGACCGGAACAGGGAGGACTCACAGGCTACGCGATCAGCAAACTCACCAACGAGATCCAGGCCATGGCCTATCGTCATATCCACGGCCTTCCCATCACCATTCCGAGACTCTTCAATGCCGTGGGGCCCAGGCAGTCCGGCAACTACGGCTTCGTTCTCCCCCGCTTCATCAAGCAGGCCCTCACGGGAATCCCGCTGACCGTCTACGGGGACGGTACCCAGACACGATCCTTCTGCGATGTCCGCGACACGGTGCGTGCCCTCGCCCTTCTTGCCGAGAATCCGAAGGCATGGGGACAGCCGATCAATGTCGGCAACGCCCATGAGATCACGATCCTCGATCTGGCGCGGCTGGTCATTCAGCGCTCCCGGAGTTCCTCCCCGATCGAGTTCATCCCCTACGCCAGGGGCTATGGAAGCGAGTTTCTTCAGACAAAACAGCGACGACCCTCCATTGACCGGCTGCAGAAGCTCACAAACTTCCGTCACTCCTGGTCGCTCGAACAGACGATCGATGACCTGATCAGGCGCAACAGCGACCGAATCGTCCCCCAAGGAAGACTTCTATGAACAACACACACCCGCTTGCCCCCGTGCGTATCACTATTCTCGTCATCTCCATGGCCCTCTTGATGCCGTCATGGACGAGAGCTGAAGATGCCAATGCCGCAGCACCGGAGCCGCAGGACATCCGGATGGAGCAGGATGAGGAAAGCACCACCCTGGAGCCGATGGTCGAGCAGACCGTTTCCTCCCCTCCCCTGGGACTCTTTCAGCAGGCACAGCTCGCGGAATCGCAGGTCCAGTTGGCCAAGGCTCGCGAGCAATACAGGGCGGCATTGCAACAGAATCCCGAGGATCCGGTTCTCAGGGCCAAATACGCCTGGTTTCTCTATTCCAACGGATTCCACGACAAGGAATGCCTCCGGCTTCTTGAGAGGAGCCTTCAGAGCGGAGCGACCCCAGATCCTGCTTCCTGCTTCAATGCCATCGTCGAGGTTCGTGACGAGCTTGGACTTCCCTCGACTCCGCTGAAGAAGCCGCCCGGCTACATCCGGAAGACCCCGAAGAAAGAGCGCCCGACCATGGCGGGAAAGATCTCCGGGGCGGAAAAGTCTCCGGATCAGGGAAAGAGAGTCGTCACACCGGAGGAGTCCGCGGAGAGTTTCAGGCATTGGCTTCTCATTCCGAGCTACAGCTACAGCTTCTTCAACGAAGGCCGGCAGGGATGGCAGGAAGAGGATGTGCAGCTCTACTACAGGGTTAACAAAAAGCTCATGGTCGGAGGCGAGGTCGATATCCTGCAGCGCCCCCCCTCGGGGACCAATATCTACTACAGCGCCCTCTTTTCGTACTATCTCTGGAAGTATCTCGAGGTTCACGGAAAGATCTCCATCTGCCCCGCCCCCACCTTCGCGGCGACACAGGTCTATTCAGGGGGATTGATCTATCAGGCAATGCCGCGACTCGGACTGCTGATGGACTACCAGCGCTACAACTTCATCCAGGGACCCCTTGATCAGATCAATCCGGGGATCGTCTTCAACATCAATGACGATAACTGGATCGTCCTGCGATACGTCAGGGGCTGGGCCTTCTACGATCTTGAATACAACTATTATTCCGCCGCGCTGAATCTTTCTCTCCCCGGGAAACGTCGACTGAGTCTTGCCTTCGCCTACGGCACCGACCCCGACGCGCAGATCGGTGCGGACGGGACCAATGTGACGACCCTCAGCCCCGCTTACACCTATTCGATCTTCTTCACCCAGCCGATCACCCGGGATCTCAATCTCTTTGCCGGGATCCAGTACTGTTACCGCCTGACGGAGAACAACAACCCCCTCTATCAGCAGTTAACACCAACCATCGGCTGCTCGCTGAGATTCTGACCATGAACCTGCTCACCATCGTCCTCTACACGGCTGCAACGCTCACTGTTCTTAGCCTCCTACTTCTTCTTGTCATCATCGGCATGAGGATCATCACGGACAGGAGGCTCAGGCGCGAATCGGAATTCAGGAAACGGGCGGAACCGCTTCTGAGATCCTTCCTGGCAGGGGATGTCACCATCGAGGTCGCCGCCTCGGTGCTTGGAAAGAACCCCCGGCTTGCCAGAGAGATCCTCATGGAGCAATCGGACTCGCTTGGAGAGGGAGGCAGGGAGAAACTCGCACCCCTCACGGGAACCTTTCCCTTTGTCGGATCGGAACTCTCGCATCTCAGGAGCAGAAGCTGGGAGAAACGTCTCAGGGCAGCGGAGGCGCTCGGCTATCTGGGCAACGACACCTCGCTTCCCGCACTGATGAACTCGCTACGCGACGATGTGCTCTCGGTTCGCTATGCCGCCGCCCAATCACTGGCGCGACTCGGCTGCCAGGATGCCGCGGAGCCGATCCTGCGGGCCCTCGATGTTCCGGGCGAGGTCTCGCAGAGAAGGGTTGCCGAGGTACTGATGCTCATGGGGCCACGGGTCACCGACCCGATGATCGCGCTCCTTTCGCATCCCACGATCAATGAGACAGCCCTGGCGATTGCGGCGCGCGTTGTCGGATCGTTGAAGATTCAACGAGGGCTCCATCCTCTCCGCCAGCTCCTCACCCACCCTTCCCCGAATGTCCGCCTGAATGCCGTCCGCTCCATCGCCTCCATTGCACCCCATGGGGATCATTCGACGATATCCGCGATCGCCGCGATCGCCGAGGATCCCTCATGGGAAGTCCGCAACGCCGTCATGCAGGCCCTGGGTAAACTGGGCGCGGCGGACCAGGTTCCCCTCCTCCTCCAGGGGCTCTCGGATCAGGAATGGTGGGTCAGATACTCCGCCGCCGAGGCACTCCATGGAATTGGGGAGACCGGTGTTGCCGAACTGAGAAACGCCGCCGAGCACCACGTTGACGCCTACGGGCGCGACATGAGCCGTCAGATCCTCCAACAGCACGCCATTATTCAACCCCGCACGGAGACACAACCATGACAATCATCCGCATCCTACTCTGGATAATCCTCGTCTACTACATCGCGCTGCATTCCATCTATCTGCTGCTTCTGCTGATCGGATCGATCCAGATCAGGCGCTACAAGCAGGCGATCACCTTTGCGGAGTTCCGCAGAATCGCCGAGTCGCACCTCTCGATGCCCGTGAGCCTGATCATCCCCTGCTTCAACGAGGCCGCGATCATAGGTCATTCGGTCAGGAGCGCGATGCGGCTGAATTATCCCCAGTATGAGATCATCGTGGTGAGCGACGGCTCCACCGATGACACCATGAAGGTGCTTGTGGAAAGCTTTCAACTCAGGAAGGTAGACCGGTTCGGCAGACGTCTGATCGAGAGCCGGGAGATTCTCGGTGTGTACGCCTCCTCCACGCATCCCAACCTTCTCGTTGTCGAGAAGGAGAACGGACGAAGGGCCGATGCGATCAACGCGGCCGTCTCGATGGCCCGATACCCCCTCCTCTGCGTCATCGATGCCGACACGTTCCTCGAGGAGGACGCGCTGCTTCACATGGCCCGCCCGTTCCTGCGAGACACCCGCGTGGCCGCCGTGGCCGGGGTGGTCCGTCCCTCCAACGGCCTGACCATGGAGGATGGAAAGATCGTCGCGAAGGGCTTCCCTAGGACACTTCTCGGGATGAACCAGGAGGTGGAGTATGCACGCAGCTTCCAGTGGGCCAGGATAGGCCTCTCCCGTCTTCGAAGCATGCTCTGCATCTCAGGGGCGCTCATCCTGATCAGGAAAAACCTCTTTGAGAAACTGGCAGGTCCATGGCCCGGAGCCATGACCGATGACATCGAGTTCACCATGAGGATCAACCGGCATCTGCATGACCGCAGGAACAAGGAGGACCAGAAGCTCATCTTCGCCCCGGACGCCGTCTGCTACACGGAGGTCCCTGAGAAGTTGCGTCAATATGCCTCGCAGAGAAACCGATGGCAGCGCGGGACCCTACAGGCGCTGATGCGGAACCGGGGAATGATCTTCAATCCCCGCTATGGCATGACAGGTCTCTTCGGCATGCCCTTCTTCCTGGTCTTCGAGGGGTTGGCCGCGATCGTCGAACTCTCGGCATGGGTCCTGATGGTCGTCTGCCTGATTCTCGGGATCGCTACGGGATTCGAGGTCCTCCTCATGATCTACCTTGCTTACATCCTCGGGGTCTTTCTCTCACTCTCCGCAGTCCTGCTCACCGAGTCAGGGCGCCTTCGCTGCGCATGCTGGAGGGATTTCTGGCGGCTCCTCCTGGCCATCTTCCTGGACAACCTCGGCTTCCACCAGCTTCACCTCCTGATCCGTGTCATCGGCACGTTCCAGTATGTTCTCGGTCGCAGGGACCTCGGGCGTGCCATGGAACGAATGAACCATCACCCCACACCCGCATGATAGCCAAGCCGTCGGGAATGGATCACGAGATAGCTGTGGTCGGCCTTGGCTACGTTGGCATTCCGCTGGCAGTGTCATTTGCCGAGGCCGGTTTACGGACGCTCGGGTTTGATCTCGATCAGGAACGGATTGCGTCACTTCAGGGAGGTCACTCACCGATCACGACGGTTTCCTCCGAACGGATCGCCCGTGCAATGGGAAGAAACCATCTGGGTTTCACCACGGACAGGAGCCTTCTCAGCAAGAGCGAGGCGATCATCATCTGCGTTCCCACACCGCTCCGGAGACACCTTGATCCAGACCTTGGATTCATCATCCGTGCAGGAGAGGAAATCGCACCCTCACTGCGACCCGGCATGCTTGTCTCCCTCGAGTCGAGCACCTACCCGGGCACCACGCGGGTCGATCTTCGAAAGGTTCTCGAGAAAGGATCGGGACTCAAGGCGGGGGTCGACTTCGCATTGGCCTTCTCCCCCGAGCGGGAGGATCCCGGTAATGAAAAAAGCGTTTTCAAGGAGATGCCGAAGGTGATCGGGGGTCTCACCCCGGCCTGCAGGGAACGCGCCGCCGAGTTGTACTCACGCGCCGTCCGCAAAGTGGTTCCCGTCAGCAGTTGCGACACCGCGGAGGCGGTGAAGCTCACGGAGAACATCTTCAGGTTCATCAACATCGCCCTCGTCAACGAACTCAAGCGGATCTACACCCCCATGGGGATCGACATCTGGGAGGTCATCGACGCCGCCAAGACAAAACCCTTCGGCTTCATGCCCTTCTACCCCGGACCCGGCGTGGGCGGCCACTGTATCCCGATCGATCCCTTCTACCTGACCTGGAAGGCCCGAGAGTTCAACCTCGACACCAAGTTCATCGACCTTGCGGGGCAGATCAACCGCGGCATGCCCTATTACGTGGTCAACCGCCTGATGAATGCCCTGAACAAGGAGGGTAGATCGATTTTGGGAAGCAGGATTCTTGTCCTTGGCGTTGCCTACAAGCCGGGGATTCCCGACGATCGGGAGTCCCCCTCCTACGAGATCATGGATCTGATCCGCGACAAGGGAGGTATCGTGGATTATCACGACCCGTTCGTTCCCGGCATCACCGAACACTCCGGCGGAAAGGAATGGGCTGGCCAACAATCCATTCTGTGGACACGCGAGACCCTCTCACTCTACGACGCCGCCGTGGTATGCACCCCTCACCACGGAATCAACTATGGGGAACTCGCTGAACTTGTTCCACTGGTCATCGATGCCTGCAACGTCGTTCCCAAGGATCGGAAAGCCAGCGTCATCGCGTCGTGATACCGACAGACAAGCCCTCACCCATGCTTCGTGATGCACTGGAAATCAACATCCGGAAGCGGCAAATGGTCGGGGAGAATTCTCATCACGGCAGTGATGATCTGCTGTTTGGCGTTTCTGATGGGGAGCATGTCACTCGTGCCCGGGGAATACTTCGAGGGGTTTGAATTGCCGGGAAAGCCTCCCGCACGCGATGGGATCAGATGGGGATATACGGACGAACTCAACCCGGTCGAGGGATGGAAGAACATCATTCCAGGGGACGGATACGCCCATCTCAGCGTCACATCACGCGCACTGAAGAAACCTTCCGGGAAGAACAACCCATGGCCCTTCCAGACACTCTCCCTTGGGCCTGTCGGAAGCAATCACCGGATCAGTATCCGGGCCAAGAATGCCGCCATCCCGGGGGTTGCCTGCGTGTTCTTCACTTATCGGGAGAAATCGAAGTTGGATGAGATTGACATCGAGATCATCGCGCAGGACACCCAGTCATCGGATGGCGGCCACCCGACCGGAACCAATGGCGGATGGAGCGATGTGAGATTCAATACATGGGCCGATGCAACGGAGCGATCCGGCCATTCACCCGGGACACTTTCACCCTCAAGCAGCATCCGCATACCGATCCTCGATAGCAAGGGAAGAAAGGTCTCGCACCGCGACGGCTGCTTCCATACCTACACGATCGAATGGCGAACGGACTCGGTACGATTCCTGATCGACGGGGTCCTGCAGAAGGTCATCGATGATGTCGTTCCCGACTCCCCTTCTCAGGTCATCATCGGCATGAGACGGATGCCTTGGGCAGGAACTCCCGACTGGACAGGATCCCGGACCATGCTGATCGACTGGGTCGACATCGAGCCACTGGCTCCATGAAAGAGGAAGGAAATAACCTCAGTGCAACTCCATTTGGTTTTTTGGCTGACCTTGCCGTTGCTTCCCTTGCGTTAAGGAACCGCTGATTAAATCGCATAGAGGCCGTTGCGGAAAGAAATGGCCGCGGGCAAGGCGGCTTCGCGGGAGCATCCCCGCAGCGGGCTGTAACCGCGAAGCCAACGCAGCCCCCCGGCCTGTTATCTCCGCAACCCAATGGGCTGAAGGCATTTGTCGATTTTTGCCGCGTTGCTCGCTCGGGCGAGACCGCTGCGGGTATCGCCCAGCGCTCGCGCCTTCAAAAATCAGCAACTGTCCTTCAGCGGCCATCATGGGATCTAATCAGCGTTTCCTTAAGGACGCGCAAAATTCATTTTATCCCGAACTCCGAGGATGAGAGGGATCAGTAAGTTCAAGCTGGTCGATAGGAGTTGCGGTTCTCATGTGGATTTCACCGATTCAAAGCAGCAAATAAGCGGTAAACCTCTTTATCAGGAAACTGACAACGATTATGATTGTTTTATAAGATTTCCAATCAAATCAAGTCCAAGATTCCATCATACCCAATTTGATCAATCCTAGCCAATTTCCTCTAAATCGATTGATCGCAATCTTTGTGGTATTCATATCGACTGCATCGATCGCTTTTCCATCCGATCGAGGAACATCCAAAAACTTTCTCTCCGATTGGTGGAGCCAAAGCTACGGGGCTTCCTACAAATGGTTCGGCCTTGAGGCCCCCATGAAGACCTACGGCTTCAGCGTCAAGGGGGACATGAAGGAGGCATACTTCGGACAGGTCTCGGGAGGACTTCCCAACCAACCTCTCAGCAACTGGTGCTTCGACATGAAGCTCAAGGGAACCCTTGATCTGGAAAAACTTTTTCCGGTGTTCAGCGGCTGGAGCATCTCCTCCTACTGGCGCTACCGCACCGGTGGCAACCCGCGCTGGGCGGCGGGCACCCCGAACTTCATCGCCCCCAGCAACATGCCCAACGGGGCCGAACTCTGGAACCTCTCCCAGATGCTCGAATACAGCTCCAAGAAGAAGGAATTATACTTCAACATTGGGTGGGAAAATCCCTACGAGCAGTTCCTGCAGCAACCGCTCTCGAAGATCTTCGAGAACCAGGCCATCAGCACCAGCAAGGGTATCGGTGCCAATGCAGGGCCCGGCATCTTGGTCACGAACCCCTCCAGGACCTCCTCCTACGCTTATCGAACCAGCCCGGTCCCTTGGGGAAACACCTTCGGAGCCTGGGGAACAACCCTTCGGATCAAGCCGCGCAAGAACTGGTACATCCAGAGCGGCCTCTACTGGGCGAACTCGAACATGGGCGGCCCCAATCCCACCCAGTTCCTTCCCAACAATGTCTATCCCTACTCTTCGGTCCCGAGCAGCTATGTCGGAAAGTTCCGATCCTCCGGACAGGTGGTTCCCGTCGTGAATGGAAACGGCCAGCAAACCTCCCGAACCCAAAACCTTGGCTGGGTTCCCGGCATCGCCAACAACCATGGCTTCGGCGGCATGGGAGGTTCCACGCCCTTCAATCCCCAGACCCAGAACATTGGTGTTACGGGCGCTGATGTGGGCAACGGCGGCAACTACTCCCAGAACGGACTCTTCAACGTGAACGAAATCGGATTCGACACGAAACTAGGCAAGGACCGCCTGGAGGGAAAGTATGCCTTCGGCAGCTATGTCTGGGGGAATAACAATTCCCAATTCACTCCGGTGGCCTTCACCACGGATCCATACGGGGCTAGGAGACCGGTTCCCACCCAGGTCAGTCCGGTGATCTGGGGCCTCTACTTTCAGGCCGACCAGCAACTCTATGCCGAGAAAGGAAAAAACTATCAGACGGATCAGGTCTCCATGCATGGCAAGGTCTCCAAGCAGGGACTCTATTCGTTCAACGAGTTCACCTACACACCGCCGAACGGATGCCAGGTCCCCTACTACTTCCAGACAGGACTGGTCTACAAGGGACTCATTCCCACCCGGGACAACGACATGATCGGCGTCTGCCTAGGATGCGCCATCTACAGTGACCAGTACAACCAGTGGATCGACTCCCAGAATCAGGCTCTGCAGAACAACTATGGCAGCACCTACAATGCCACGGTTCCGAACGGGCCGACGCAGTATTACCCGATCAATCCAAACACCGGGGCACCGGGCCGTACACTTCAGAACGCCTACGCCTACCAACCCCACTTTTCAAGCACCCAGATCATCGAGGCCTGCTACGACATCCAGCT
>JBEAOJ010000204.1:0-3794 GCA_041164985.1 Verrucomicrobiota bacterium
CCATGAGCGAACTTCCCGACATCATCGATATCCTCAAGGGGGCGGTTCAGGCCGGCGCATCAGACATCCATCTCTGCGCCGGATTGCCTCCCTCCATGCGGATTCGAGGAGATATCAAGGCGTGCCATGAGCGCGCGGTTTCGCGACAGGAGTGCCGGGAGATCATCCTTGGACTGCTGACCGAGTCGCAGCGCACCCGCCTCGAACGGGATCTGGAGCTTGATTTCGGACTGCAGGTCGCGGGAACGGGCCGTTTTCGCGGAAACGCCCACTTCAGCCGTGGCGCGATGGAGGCGACATTCAGGCACATTCCCGAGGGTATCCCGTCGATCACGGACTTGGGCCACAGGCCCTCGATCGTTCAGCTTTGCGATCTGGACCGGGGCCTGATCCTGGTCACCGGCATGACGGGATCGGGAAAGACGACCACCCTGGCCTCCATGATCCGAAGGATCAGCGAGACCCGCGAGGGAGTGATCGTGACGATCGAGGATCCGATTGAGTTTTACCACGAGAGCAACCGGTCCATCATCAAGCAGCGGGAACTCGGCACCGACACCAAGTCCTTCCACGAGGCCCTGCGCCACGTGCTCCGTCAGGATCCCGATGTCATCATGGTGGGCGAGATGCGTGACCCTGAGACGGTCCGTGCGGCGTTGACCGCGGCCGAGACGGGCCATCTCGTCCTGGCGACCCTCCACACCAACGACGCTCCCCAGGCGCTCGACCGCATCGTCGACTGCTTCCCCGGGGATGAGCAAAACCAGATTCTGGGACAGTTGGCCAATGCC
Organism: Verrucomicrobiota bacterium; assembly: GCA_041164985.1. Taxonomy (GTDB): domain Bacteria; phylum Verrucomicrobiota; class Verrucomicrobiia; order Chthoniobacterales; family UBA6821; genus UBA6821. Next base: position 792 of record JBEAOJ010000204.1, read on the forward strand.
CTGGCCGGAATCGTCGCCCAGCGTCTGGTGGCTTCGGAGGACGGGCTCCGACGGGTCATGGTGAGCGAATTGCTCACCAACAACAGCGCGGTCAGTGCCTGCATCCGCGATCACCGCTTCGAGCAGATCGTGGGACTGATGGAGATAGGCAGAAAGGATGGAATGCATACCTTCGACGACGTCCTTGAGGAACTCTACCTTGCCAATGCCATCAGCAAGGAAGAAGCGGTTGCGGGTGCGCGCGATTCAGCCCGGATGGAGGTGCTGCGCCGCAAGCCATCCTCAAGGTGATGGTGAAGCTCCCGTCGCTCCAGGGGAAGCGGGGGAGGCCGGTGCGGAGGAAGGAAAATGCCAGCTTCTTGACTCCCGACGCCCCCTCCCCAAGGGTGGCGATCCCCTGAGGATGCACCTCTTGGAACCGATCCTTGAAGATGCCACCATGGTGGATCGTGAGAAGGCGGTTTCGGGCGCGGATCTATCGCCGCTGATCCGATTGAACGCTATTTCCGGAAGCCGGGGAGGACCTTGTTGAGTTCGTTTCCAAGTTGCTTCGCGCCCTGCTGTTGAAGTTGCTGGAGTCCCTGCTTGGCGAGGGCGTTGATTCCTTCCTTGGCGGCCGCATTGATGAGGGGGGTGATGATCTGCATGGCGACATCTCGTGCTGAGATCCCCTTGCCGGCAGTGCCGATGTTCTGAAGCCGGATATCCGGTACGGAGAGGGTCTGACTGACCTTCTGGTCGAGGGCGCTGGCGGCAAGATGAAGCTTCGTTCCTGAGATCACGACTTCCTTGATCACGAATTTCTTGGAGGAGGCTTCCTTGGCCGGTTTCTCTTCCTTGGTCTTGGAGGAGGATCCGGAGGACTGGATGTTCTGCATCAGCTTCCCAAGGTTGTTACCCGACGGCGTTCCGATCAGGGCGATCTCGGGGCCGCGGATGATCACGGAATTCACGACGATCGGATCCTTGAGGAGTGTCTCCTTGTCGACGCTGACAGCGATGCTTCCGAGTTTCAGGGCGAAGGGTCCCTTGTAGCCTTCGGGATTGCCGATCACGAAGCCGTTGAGCGAGCCGCTTCCGGAGAATGGGGAGAGTCTGGCCGAGGCCAACCGCACATCGGTCCTGGTAATGGTGGGGCCGACGGTCTCGACGGCCTTTTTGACCAGTGAGTTCAGCGAGAAGTAGAGATAGCCGAGTGCCCCGATGAACAGGACAACGACCACGGCGACGAGGGAGATAAGGATTTTTTTCATGGGGTTTCGGGATCCAGTTTCGCGATCAATTAGAGAGGAGCTTCGCAATGGATGGCAAGGTCAGTCTTTCCGAAAGAACTTGTCCGGCGCGTCGACGCTGGGACAGAGGGAGCGGAGTTCACATGCGGCGCAGTCGGGGTTGCGCGCCTTGCAGCGACGGCGGCCGTGCCAGATGAGCCAGTGGGAGAGAAGGGTCCATTGTTCCCTCGGGAAAAGCTTCATCAGGTCCTGCTCGACCTTCACCGGATCAGAGTTCGTGGTGAGTCCGAGTCGCAGGGAGAGGCGTCCGACATGAGTGTCGACGACGACCCCCTCGTTGATCCCGAAGGCATTGCCGAGGACGACGTTGGCGGTCTTGCGACCCGCGCCGGGAAGGGCGGAGAGTTCCGCGATGCTGCGCGGGATCTCGCCCCCGTGCCGCTCCATGAGGGCGGCGCCCATGCCCCGGATCGACTTGGCCTTGTTCCGGTAGAATCCGGTGGAGCGGACGATCTCCTCGAGTTCCTCCTGCGGGATGGCCGCGTAGTCGGCGGCGGTCTTGCAGCGCCTGAAGAGCACCTTGGTTACCATGTTGACCCGGACGTCGGTGCACTGGGCGGAGAGGATCGTGGCCACGAGCAACTCGAGGGGATTTGAGAAATCGAGCTCGCAGTGGGCGTCCGGGTAGATCCGCGGAAGTTCGGTGGCGAGGGTGGCGGCGCGTTCCTTGCGTGTCATGGGATTTGACCCGGATTATGCATCGGGAACCGTGAAAGAACAGCAACGGCGTTAAAAGGGTTAAAAAGTTGAAGCGTTACAAGGTAGTTTCAAGGCATCTCTGACACGTGCTCCGGCACGGCAAATTCAGAGAACTCCCCTCTGCAGCACGGAGGGGGTAGTAGAATCAAGTATTCCAAGTCAGTCCCTTGTAACCCTTTTAACGCTGTAACGTTTTAACCCCTGGATGACTGACTATCTGGGTCAACATTCCGAACCAGTTTTTGGCGGTCTGTTGCATGATTTGGGTTTAACCCTCCTTACGGTTCGTTGACCCGCGACGGATCATATCCGCAGTGCAGGCTGAGGGTGAGGGGCTTGGTGATGCCGGGCAGGAATACCCTCCGGGGCTTTGAGGGATCGGTGAAGAGCCACCCGAAATCACACCCGCTGCGGGGCCACTCGACAACGAGGGCGGTCTTCCCCTTCCAGGGCGCGTCATCTCCCCAGGGGAAGCGGCTTCGTCCGCGGATCGGCAGCGTCAGGAAGGGCTCCAGTTCGGGGGTGTGGTACACGAGGATCCCGTATGTCTGGTAGGTGTCGGTGCAGATGAAGTCTGCTCCCGACTCACGGAAGGAAGCGGCGGCCGCTTGGGCTACTTCCTTCGGTCCCAGGATTTCGGAAAGGCGCGCCTGCAGTTCGGTGAGTGACTTGGTTGCCGATGCGGCGATCTTTTCCGAGCCGGTCAGTCTGCCCAGGAATGCCATGTCGGGAGTCGTGCTTCGCAGAGGAAGCGTGACCGCTCCGGGTAGCAACAGGAGGGAGACCGCCGCCACGGCGCCGATGTCGGCAATCAGCAGGACGATGAGTGCGGCTTTCCGCCAGGCGCGACTGTAGCGCTCCCAGTCCCCCGCGACCATGATGAGGCCGCTCACGAAGGCGGCCATCGGCCAGTTGGCCTCGACATGGGCCTTGCCCGCCGAGAACCCGAAGAAGAGCACCACCGTCCAGAAGAACGCTCCCAGGAAGCGGAAGCGTGAATCACCCATCCGTG
>JBEAOJ010000205.1:0-5150 GCA_041164985.1 Verrucomicrobiota bacterium
TCCCCTTCGATACCGAGCCGATCACCAAGACCGGCGGCATCCGACTCGGCACCCCCGCGATGACCACGCGCGGCCTCAAGGAAGAGGAGATGATGCAGGTGGCCGACTTCATCCACGCAGGCCTTCTGGCCCGCAACGATGACGCAGCCCTCGCCAATCTTCGCAAGGAAGTGACCATGTTCACGGCGCGCTTCCCCCTCCCTTGAGGTAAAAAGAAGGAAAGCTGAAACTTGAAACCTGAAAGGGTCGAGAGCCGAGCGTCTTTCTTACGTCTGCCCATGATCCCATCACGGTTTTTTGATTCTCCGATCACGGAATCCTCTTCCAATTGACATCAGGAACTTTCTCGGTTTCGCCTCTCACTTCAGGTTTCAAGTTTCAGGTTTCACCCTTCACTCTCCATGCCCTCTCCGACCATCAACCCTCTCCGCGAGGGAATCGCCAACCGCCTCTCGCCCGAGCCCTGCACCCTTGTCATCTTCGGGGCGACCGGCGACCTCACCCACCGCAAGCTCATCCCGGCGCTCTACAACCTCGCCGCCGAGGGGGCGCTGCCACCCGCCGTCACGATCATCGGCTTCGCCCGCAGGGAGAAGACCAGCGAGCAATTCCGCAAGGAGCTTGAGGAGGCGACCCGGAAGTTCTCCCGCACCCCCATCAACGAGGAACTCTGGGCAAGCTTCGCCGCCTCCATCCATTACCACCAGAGCCCCTTCGACGATGCCGAGGGTTACCGCACTCTGGCCGCCGAAATGGAGAAGGCCGACCGCGAGCGCGGCACCGGAAGAAACCGCCTCTACTATCTGGCCGTGGCACCGGACCAGTTCCCCGTCATCCTCGATCACCTGCGGCAGAGCGGACTGAACACCGCCTCACCTGGAAGCTGGGCACGCGTCATCGTGGAGAAGCCCTTCGGAAAGGATCTTGCCAGCGCGCAGAAGCTCAACGGTCTTGTCAGCGAGGTCTTCCCCGAGCGCGACACCTACCGCATCGATCACTACCTCGGCAAGGAGACCGCGCAGAACATCATGGTGATGCGCTTTGCCAACTCCATCTTCGAGTCCATCTGGGACAACAACCACATCGCCCATGTCCAGATCACGGCGGCCGAACCGCTCGGGGTCGAGGGTCGAGCGGGATACTACGACACCTCCGGGGCGATGCGGGACATGGTTCAGAACCATCTCCTCCAGCTCCTTACCCTCACCGCGATGGAGCCCCCCACGAGCCTGAGCGCCGACGCGATCCGCGACGAGAAGGTCAAGGTGCTCCGATCGCTGCGTCCCCTTCGCGGCGACGACGTTTTCAATCATGTTGTCCGCGCCCAGTACAGCGCCGGACTCATCAACGGACAACCCGTCCCCGGATACCGCGAGGCCGAGGGCGTTCCAAAGGATTCCGTGACGGAGACCTACGTCGCGCTCCAGGTGAACATCGACAACTGGCGCTGGGCCGGAGTCCCCTTCTTCATCCGCACCGCCAAGCGGATGCCCAAGGGCGGCACCGAGATCGCCATCACCTTCAAGAGCGTTCCGCGCGTCCTCTTCAACAGCACGGGAGAGGGGCTCGACGAGAACGTCCTGGTCATCCGCATCCAGCCCGACGAAGGGGTCTCCCTGCGCATGAGCGCCAAGATGCCGGGCTCCAGTCTCCGCATCGAGCCGGTGAAGATGGACTTCCACTACGGGACCTCCTTCGGCAAGGCGACCCCCGAGGCCTACGAGCGCCTCCTGCTCGACGCCATGTCCGGCGACGCCACCCTCTTCGCGCGACGCGACGAGGTCGAGGAGGCGTGGGCTTTCGTCGACGGGATCGAGGAGGCGTGGAAGACGCGCTCCGACGACCTCGCCTTCCACTCCGCCGGATCATGGGGCCCGGCCGCGGCGGCTGATCTTGCGGCACGCCACGGCGTCACCTGGAGGAGAATGTGAGCTTCCTACCCGGCATCGCGGTGCCGATCGGCGGCATCGAGCGCGAACTGGGACGCCTCTGGGAAGAGAGCGGCGACACCAAGACCCGTGCCTCGCTGATCAATCTTGCGATCTACAACGAGAAAGAAGGTTCGCTGGAGCGCAACAGCGCCATCATCCAGGGGATCGCGGGCGAGCATGCCATGCGCGCGATCCTCATCCAGGCCGACCCAAAGGCCGAGGGGAGCTCGGCAGCTGCCTGGATCACCATGCACTGCTATCCGCGCGGATCCAAGGGAGGCGCCGTCTGCAGCGAGCAGATCTCCTTCCAACTCGCGGGCGAGGCGGCCCGTTCGCTTCAGAGCGTCGTCTTCTCCCACCTCGATTCCGACCTTCCCCTCGCCCTCTGGTGGCAGGCCGATTTCCGCGCCCCGATCGACGGCAAGCTCTGGCGCTGGGTCGACAGACTCCTCTTTGACAGCCGTCATTGGAAGAAACCCTCCGAACAGTTCGACCTCATCGCGAAGATCGCGGGTCTCTCCGAGGCGCGCACGATCCTCTGCGACCTGAACTGGGCGCGATCCCTGCCCGTGCGTCAGGCACTTGCCGGAATTTTCGACACGCCGGGAACTTTGCCGGAACTCAGCCGGCTGCGCTCCCTCGCCATCACGCACGCACCCGGATGCCGCACCACGGCGCTGCTTCTTGTCGGCTGGCTCGCCGACAGGCTGGGTTGGACATTGACCGGCACTCCCGCAAGTCCCCTCTTCCATGATCCTCTTGGAGGCACGGTCGCCTTGACCCTCGATGAATCGGATGGTTCCAGCATCAGCCGCATGGAACTCGCCTCAGAAAAGGCGACTTTCTCCCTGGCGCGTGAAACCGGATCCGATCTCTATGTCACCACCGCGAAGGGAGAATCCCTCGCTGCCACGAGCCGCATGGTCCGCGCACCGAGGGAAGAGACCCGCGAGATCCTCCTGGCCGAACTGGCCCGGGGAGGACGCCATCCTCTCTACACCAAAGCAGCGGAAGCCGTCAGGGCCCTCTGGGACTAGAGCGTTTTTATAAAAGGTGTAGCCACAAGATGCACAAGAGGGAGAAAGGAAGGGGTCACCAGATAATTTGGTGATTAAATGTTTTGGCAGACGGTTCGATTGATCACACGTTCAGAAGCTTGAGTCCCTCTAAGTTATGAATTCATAGGAATCCGCTTTGATGAAGCCCCGGCGGATAGTTTCTATTTTACCTGTGCATCTTGTGGCCATGACTCAGATTAATTTACTCGAAGGGAATCACTTACAGGTGTATCCGAGGATTTGGGATCACCAGAGTGATCGGCGAGGCGGAAGCGAGAGGCTGTGGGCTCCGAGTTGCTATCTGAACTCCGCGACACTGCCCAACAATTCATACCACCTCAATGGATGTCTACAGATGTAGCAAAACCGCTCAATGGGTTTAAATCTCCTTCGCCAGCAGTTCTGCGACGAGGCCGGTCCAACCCGTCTGGTGACTCGCACCGCATCCGCGTCCCGAGTCGCCGTGGAAGTATTCGTAGAAGAGGACGAGATCCTTCCAGTGGGCATCCTCGGCATAGCGGGTTTCCGCCCCGTTAAGGGGACGCGACCCCTTCTCATCCGGTAAAAAGAGGGAGGCGACACGGAGCGAGAGCAGGCGGGCGGCTTCGCCTAGCGTGACCCGGTTGCCCGATCCCGTCGGAAACTCAACCTTCAGGCTCTCGCCGTAGAAGTGGTCGTAGGTCTTGAGGGCCTGGATGATCATGTAGTTGATCGGGAGCCAGACGGGGCCGCGCCAGTTGGAATTCCCCCCGAACATTCCGGTCCTCCCCTCGCCCGGCTCGTAGTCGACAGAGTAGGCGGTTCCGTTGACCGTGTAGATGTAGGGGTTCTTCTCGTGGTACTTGGAGACAGAGCGGATGCCGTGGGGCGAGAGGAACTCACTCTCGTCGAAGAGATAGCAGAGCATCCTCTCCAACCGGGCACGCGGCGTGACCGTCAGGAGGAGATCCTTGTCGAGGTCCATGATATCGCCGTTCACGTCGAGAAGATGCCCGGCGATCTTGGGTCGGTTCTTGATCGACCAGAGGAGGCGGGTCTCGAAGCCCGGGCTCTTCCGCCGCTGGAGTCCGGTGACGTAGCTCGTGGCGACGAGCGGCATGAATCCTTCGATGGAGCGGACCTTGATCGGCACATGCCCCCCGTCGGGAAGCTCCAGCAGGTCGTAGTAGAACCCGTCCTCCTCGTTCCAGAGACCCGATCCGCAGAAATCGTTCATCGCGGTGACGATGCGGGTGAAGTGGACGATGAACTTCGTGCCCATGTCCTCGTAGACGGGATTTTTCTCCGAGAGGGTCAGCGCGATCTGCAGCATGGTCATGCAGTAGAAGGCCATCCAGGAGGAGCCGTCGGCCTGCTTGAGACGGCCGCCCGTGGGAAGCGGCTTGGAGCGGTCGAAGACGGAAATGTTGTCGAAGCCTAGGAAGCCCCCCTCGAAGAGGTTGTTGCCGTCGCTGTCCTTGCGGTTCACCCACCAGTTGAAATTCAGCAGCAGCTTCTGGAAGACCCGTTCCAGGAAGGCCGGGTCATCCTTCCCCAACTCCCTCTGCTGGCGGTAGAGTCGCAGTGCGGCCCAGGCGTGTACCGGAGGATTCACGTCGGAGAAGTTCCACTCGTAGGCGGGCATCTGCCCGTTGGTGTGGGTGTACCATTCGCGCAGGAGCAGGATCAGCTGGTCCTTGCAGAACTCGGGATCGACGCGGGAGAGTGCCGCCGTGTGGAAGGCGAGATCCCAGGAGCAGTAGTAGGGATACTCCCACGTATCGGGCATCGAGAGGATGTCCCGGTTGAAGAGATGCATCCAGTCGGCGTTGCGCGCCGCATGACCCGCGGGCGGCGGAGGTTCGGTCGCGTCACCGCGAGACCACTCGCTCTGGACGAGGTTGTAGAACTGCTTGCTCCAGAGCAGACCCGCGTAGGCCTGCCGGGCCACAAGCTGCTGCTGAGGGTTGAGGGCGGGATTGATGGTCGCCGCGTGGAACTCGTCGGCCTCGTCGAGTCGCATTGCAAAGACCTCCGCATGGTTCTCGCCAAGCGGATCGACCGAGGGATCGCGCCATTCTCCCTTTGCGGCGAGGCGCAGGCGGATTTCCACACTTTTTCCCGCCGGAATCGAGAGATCGTAGCGGGCGGCGGCCTTGGTGCCGGTCATGGCCGGATTCAC
>JBEAOJ010000206.1:0-2621 GCA_041164985.1 Verrucomicrobiota bacterium
AGAGTTTGAAAAAGCCGATCGGCAGCGTCGGTGTCGGGATCGCGCCGATCACGCCGACGAGGGTCTGTTGGCCGCTGACCTCGGCACGGACATCCTCGCAGAGGATCGCGGCCTGAAGGTCTGGTAGGATGGGAGAGGCTGTCATGGAATTTCCATGATGCTGGAGAAGCCGGTGACGGTTGGCAAGATCACCAAGGGACGGGCAGAAAACTGGGGCATTGCCGGTCGGGAGTGAAATGGGGAATCATGTGCTCTCATGATCTATCTCGATCACAACGCGACCACCCCACTCTCCGCGGAAGCCCGTGAGGCGATGATTCCCTTGCTGGAGGGGGTTCTAGGGAATCCCTCCGGGATCCATGCTTCAGGGCGCAGGGCCCGTGCCGCCATCGATGATGCGAGGGATTCGATCGCCTCGTTGCTGGGAGGCAAACCCCACGAACTCATCTTCACCTCGGGTGGGACGGAGAGTTGCAATCTTGCGATCCTGGGCCTGGCGCGCCGACACCGTGGATCCGGCAGGAATCATCTCGTCACCGCCGCCACCGAGCATCATGCGGTCCTGCATGCCATGCAGTCGCTTGCTTCACGCGAGGGATTCGACCTGACGATCGTCCCTGTGGATTCACGGGGGTTGCTCGATCCGGATGCCTTCGCGGCGGCGCTTCGACCGGAGACCCTGCTTGCCTCCGTCATGATCGCCAACAACGAGACCGGCGTGATCCAGCCCATCCGCGAACTCTCCGCTCTCTGCCGCGATCGGGGCATCCTCTTCCACGCCGATGCGGTTCAGGCCTTCGGGAAGATCCCCTGCCTTCCCGGCGAACTCGGCGTCGATGCCCTCTCCGCCACCGCCCATAAATTTTACGGTCCGCTGGGTGCGGGGTTTCTCTGGCTTCGATCGGGTGTCTCCATCGAGGCGGTTCAGCACGGGGGATTCCACGAAAACGAGCGCCGCGCCGGCACCGAGAACGCTGCGGCGATAGCCGGGATGGCCGCCGCCGCGAGGATTGCCGTATCGGAAGCCGAGTCCGGAGCCGAGGCCATCCGGCAGGAGGGCCTCAGGGAGCGTCTCTGGATCGGGATCCATGGGATCATGCCGGCGGCGCTCAGGAATGCCGCCGACGCCCCGGTCATTTCTAACACGCTGAACGTCAGTTTCCCCGGATGCGACGGGGAGACGCTGCTCATGGGCCTCGATCTCGAAGGCGTCGCCGCCTCAAGCGGGTCGGCCTGCATGGTCGGATCGATCCAGGCCTCCCATGTGCTTGTGGCGATGGGTGTTCCGGGGGAATTGGCCCGCTCCACGGTCCGGTTCTCGTTGGGTCGCCATACTGTGGAGCGGGAGATCGACGAAGCTGTCGTGGCACTGGGGCGGGTGCTGGCCCGGCAGATTCCACGGTGACCGGCATGAAGCGGATCCTTGCAGGACTGCGCACGTTCGTTGGAGGCGAACTTTTCCGGTTGCCGGATGATCCTCCGAACCGGCCCGCATCACGGAGATCCAAGACCCGTGATCCCGTGCTGGAGCAGCGCGCCCGCGACATGGTTCGGAAGCTTGCCCCATCGCTGGCTCCTTTGATTGTGGTGGGATGGAATTCCCGGATGCGGACCACGGCAGGAGTAGCCATCGCATCGCACCGGGAGATCTGGTTGAACCCGGCCTTAAGGGAGATATCCCTCGAGGAAGTGGATCGTACCCTCCTGCACGAGCTTGCACATCTGCTTGCCCAGCATCGCCACGGCCGGCAACGACTCGCCCCGCACGGCCCCGAATGGATGCAGGCCTGCCGTGATCTCGGTATTCCAGGAGAGGGGCGCACCCACCAACTCCCTTTCACGGCCCGCCGGATGAAGCGCCGTTATCTTCTGCGCTGCCCGGGATGCGGGGAGAGTCATGACCGGGTGAGGATTCCCCGCAGGAGAATCGCCTGCCTGGGTTGCTGCCGCACCCACAACCGCGGCATCTACGACGAGCGCTTCCGGTTCGAGGTGAGCAGGATCGAAGAGTGACCGCGGCTACTGGACATTCCCGAAGTAGCGCTGGCTGAGGTCCTCGCAGTAGCCCGATTCGTGCCGCTTCAGCAGGGCTTCGGTGAGCGGATGTCGCAACGGACTGCCAAGGGGCAGGGAGAATGCGCAGTACTTCTTTCCGAAGACCCGCCCCACCTCGGTGAGGGGCAGTTCGGGATGGGAGTTGTCATACCATTGAAGCGACAGGGAGTCGTGGACGATCGCATCCACGTCATGCCTGAGGAGCCCCTTCACGGCGTCGGGAAGCAAGTCGTAAGTCAGGCAGTCGAGATGATTGTCCCGGCAGTAGGACTCCGCGACGGTTCCGCGGATCGCGGCCACTTTGTGTCCGGGAAGGTCCTGCGGCCCGTTGATCAAGGAGTGGAGCCTGTTGACCGTCATCACGCTGGTGATCGAGGAGGTGATGTAGGCCACCACCCCCACGCCGAAAGCGATCCAGATCCCCGCCATGATCTTGCCAAGCGGCCCGGGAAGTGGCTTGTGCGTGCTCTTTCCGGTCATGGAGATCGACATCACGTGGTAGAAGGATTCCGCAAGGCCGTTCGCCCAATCCGTGTGGAATTCCTTGTTCCAGATGCGCTCCGCCA
>JBEAOJ010000207.1:0-6255 GCA_041164985.1 Verrucomicrobiota bacterium
ACCCGCATCCGCCTCAAGAACCCGGACCGCGGCGAGAAGACCGTCTACGGCAACGGCGAACTCCCGGTCATCGAGACCACCGTCGGCCGCGTCCTCTTCAACCAGATCTGGCCCACGGAACTCGGATTCTACAACAAGGTCGCGGGCAAGAAGCAGCTTTCGGACATCATCTGGCGCTGTTACAAAGCCGTCGGCCAAGCCCGCACCGTCGAGACCCTTGACAAGCTCAAGGAGCTCGGATTCCGCGAGGCCACGCGTGCCGGTGCCTCCATCGGCATCAACGACATGATCATCCCCAAGGAGAAGGCCGTGCTCATCGAGAGCGCCCAGAAGCAGATCTCCGAGGTCGAGAAGCAGTACCGCCGCGGCATCATCACCGACGGCGAGCGCAAGAACAAGGTGCAGGACATCTGGACCCACACGGGCGAAGAGATCGCCAACGCCCTCTTCCGCACGCTCGAGCACAATGACGGCCGCCGCGAGGCCAACCCCGTCTTCATGATGGTCGACTCCGGCGCCCGAGGCAACCGCACCCAGGTCAAGCAGTTGGCCGGCATGCGCGGCCTCATGGCCAAGCCCTCCGGCGAGATCATCGAGCGACCTATTCTCTCCAATTTCCGCGAGGGTCTCTCCGTGCTCGAGTACTTCATCTCGACCCACGGCGCCCGCAAGGGACTCGCCGACACCGCGCTCAAGACGGCCGACTCCGGCTACCTGACCCGCAAGCTCGTCGACGCCGCCCAGGACGTGATCATCACTTCCGAGGATTGCGGCACCGTCAACGGCATCGTCGTCCGCCCGATCTACGAGGGAGACGAGGAGGTCGTCAGCCTGGCGACCCGCATCATCGGCCGTGTCAGCTGCGAGACGGTCAAGGATCCCGTCACCAACACGCCGATCATCAAGGCCAACAACCTCATCGATGAGGAGACCGCCGCCGCCCTCGACAAGGTAGGCCACGAGCAGCTCAAGATCCGCTCCGTGCTCACCTGCGAGAACAAGCGCGGCGTCTGCGCCAAGTGCTACGGGCGCAACCTCTCGACCGGTCTCATGATCGGCCTCGGCGAGGCGGTCGGCATCATCGCCGCCCAGTCGATCGGCGAACCCGGCACGCAGCTCACGATGCGTACCTTCCACGTCGGAGGCACCGCCAGCCAGACCTTCAAGCAGCCCATCATCAAGGCCAAGAACGAGGGTTCCGTCCGCTTCAACGACCTCCGCGCCGTGCAGGCCCTGGACGGCACCTACATCGTGCTCTCCAAGAACGGCACCGTCGGCATCCATGCCAAGGATGGCCGCGAGCTCGAGAGCTACCCCGTCGTCATCGGCTCGGTCATCTCGGTTGCCGACGGCGCCACCGTCAAGAAGGGGGAGACCTTCGTCCAGTGGGATCCTTACAACGTGCCGATCATCACGGAGAAGACCGGTAAGGTCGAATTCCGCGACATGATCAGCGGCGTCACCATCCGCAAGGAAGTCGACGACGAGACCGGCGTCATGGGCACCGTCGTCATCGAGCACAAGGAGGATCTCCATCCCCAGATCGTCATCGTCGACGACAAGAAGGAGATCCTTGCCAGCTACTCCATCCCTGCGGGCGCCCACCTTGAGGTCAAGGAAGGGGAGAAGGTGCAGGCCGGTCAGCGTATGGCCAAGACCCCGCGCAAGATCGCCAAGACCAAGGACATCACCGGCGGTCTGCCGCGTGTGGCCGAGCTCTTCGAGGCGCGTCGTCCGAAGGATGCCTGCGAGATCGCTCGCATCGACGGCGTCGTCGACATCGGCGGCACCGTACGCGGCAAGCGCAAGCTCATCGTCCGCGACCCGCAGACCGGTTCCGAGGAGGAGCACCTCATCCCTCTCTCCAAGCACATCATCGCCTTCAAGGGCGACTTCGTGAAGAAGGGCCAGCAACTCACCGAGGGTCCTGTCGTTCCTCACGAGATCCTCGACGTCTGCGGACCCCAGGAGCTCCAGGAACACCTCCTCAACGAGGTGCAGGAGGTCTACCGCCTCCAGGGCGTGGAGATCAACGACAAGCACATCGAGATCATTGTCCGCCAGATGCTCCGCAAGGTGAAGATCACCGACCCGGGCGACACCACCCTTCTCTGGGGGGACCAGATCGACCGCCTCGAGTTCGAGGCCGAGAACGAGCGAGTCGGTGCCAAGGGCGGAAAGCCCGCGGAGGCCGCACCCGTCCTCCTCGGCATCACCAAGGCGTCGCTCGAGACCGACAGCTTCATCTCCGCCGCCTCCTTCCAGGACACCACCCGCGTCCTCACCGAGGCAGCGACCCTCGGCAAGGCCGACAGGCTCCGCGGATTCAAGGAGAACGTCATCATGGGGCATCTCATCCCCGCGGGCACCGGTTTCAAGACCAACCGCGAGATCGATCTCGTCCACCTCGGCGAGCCCGCCCTCTTCGAGGGTGACGGCGAGGCCGAAGCGGCCGCCGAGTAAGCCCTGAAAAAAAGCACGAACCATTCATCAAGAAAAGCAACGCAAGCCCAAAACCATCCGATCCCATGTCTGTAGAAACAATGACCGAACTCCTTGAAGCCGGTGTCCATTACGGCCACCAGACCAAGCGCTGGAATCCCCGCATGCGCGACTTCATCCTCGAGGAGAAGAATTCCATCCACATCATCGACCTCTCCAAGACGGTCGACCAGCTTGCCAAGGCCGGCGAGTTCCTCTCCGGCATCACCGGCCGCGGAGGCAAGATTCTCTTCGTCGGCTGCAAGAAGCAGGCCCAGGAGGCGGTCAAGGAAGCTGCACAGGCCTGCGGTCAGTTCTACGTGAACCAGCGCTGGCTCGGAGGGACCCTCACCAACCTCGTCACCATCCGCAAGAGCGTCTCCAAGCTCAAGGACTTCGAGGCCCTCGAAAAGAGTGCCGGCTTCAACAAGATCAACAAGGCCGAGGCCTCCGCGCTCCGCCGCGAGGCCACCCGCATCCGTCACAACCTCGAGGGAGTACTCGAAATGGACAATCTCCCCGACGCCGTCGTGATCATCGACACCGTCAAGGAGTCGATCGCCGTCGCCGAGGCACGCAGGCTCAACATCCCGATCGTCGCCATCGTTGATTCCAACAGCAATCCCGAGGAGATCAACTACCCGATCGCCGGCAACGACGACGCCATCCGCGCCATCCGCATCATCCTGCAGAAGCTTGTCGACCAGCTCGTCAAGGCACGCGGCGGAGTGCCCGCCGCCGCGGGTGAGCTCGCAGCCGTCGCCGAATAAGCGCGCGGCCGGATCAACAGCACCGAACGACTCAGATCACCATGGCTGATATCAATCCAGCAGTAGTCAAGGCTCTCCGCGAGAAGACCAACGCCGGCATGATGGACTGCAAGCGCGCCCTCACCGAGGCGGGCGGCGACATCGAGAAGGCGGAGGCGCTCCTGCGCCAGAAGGGAATCGCCAGCGCCGGCAAGAAGGCCTCCCGCCACGCCAAGGAAGGAGCCGTTGTCTCCTTCATCCAGCCTTCGGGCAAGACCGGCGTGCTCGTCGAGATCAATTGCGAGACCGACTTCGTCGCCAAGAACGACATCTTCACGAAATTCATCAAGGAGATCACCGCGGAGATCGCGGCCTCCTCAGCGGGCGACGTTCCGGCATTGCTCGAGGCCGCCGGTTCCAACGGGGTTCTCTTCAAGGACGCGATCGCCGCCACCATCGCTGCGCTCGGCGAGAACATCGTCATCCGCCGCTTCGCCCGCTTCCAGATCGCCGGTGATAAGGGCGGGCTCGTCGCCTCCTACATCCACCTCCAGGGGAAGGTCGGGGTGCTGGCAGAGATCAACTGCGGCAACGAGGCCACCGCCAAGAGCGAGGGATTCCGCGAACTGGTGAAGGACATCACCCTTCAGATCGCCGCCGCCCATCCTTCCGTCGTCTCCCGCGACCAGGTCGATGCGGCTGTCGTCGCTTCCGAGCGGGAGATCTACAAGGCACAGGTTCAGGGCAAGCCCGAGAACATCGTCGAGAAGATCGTCGACGGGAAGATGGACAAGTTCTACAGCACCGCCTGTCTCCTGGAGCAGGCCTGCATCAAGAACCCCGACATCACCGTCAAGGATCTCGTCGCCGCGAAGGAGAAGGAACTCTCCGACAAGATCTCCATCAGCCGCTTCGTCCGCTATGCCCTCGGCGAAGAGTCCGGTGAGGCTCCTGTCGAGGAAGAGGGCCACTAAGCCTCCCGGCTCCACGGATTTTTCCCCTTCACCGGGTTCCATCACATGACTCTCGCGAGCCTGCTCTCCGAGGATCAGATCATTCCCGAGATGGCCGCCACCGACAGGTGGATGGCCATCGAGGAGATCGTGACGCGACTCGTCACGGGGGGGCATCTCGATGCCTCCCATCGGGACGCGGCGATCGCGGCACTGCGTCACCGCGAGGAGACGATGAGCACGGGCATCGGATTCGGGATCGCCATTCCCCACGCCAGCTGTGATGCGGTCACGGAAGTCACCGCCTGCTTCGGGCGATCCAAGGCCGGTATTGATTTCGAGTCCCTGGACGGCAAGCCCGTCCACTTCATCGTCCTCTTCCTGGTTCCCAAGGATCAGTTCCAGACACACCTGCGCACGCTGGCTGCGATCGCCAAGTTCCTCAACGACCCCGCCGTCCGCACCGGCCTTGCCGAGGCTCCGGACGCCAAGGGCATCCTCGCGGTCTTTGATCGGAAGCGGTCGTAAGCCCGAAGGGCTTACAAGAGGCTGTTAGCGCTTTAGACTGAAGACTGTTAGGTAAAAGAAGAAGATACTTCTGACCCTTGGAATCTAGAGTCTAGGAGCCTAGAGTCGAAAGCCCTCTTTCCCATGTCTTTACAGTCCGAACTCCAACATCGCGTCGCTTCTGCATTGCGCGCCGCCGGGATCGAGGAGTCGCTGGCCGTGGTGACCCCCGCGGCTGATACCCGATTCGGCGACTACCAGACCAATGCCGCGATGGTTGCGGCCAAGGCGCTCAAGAAGAATCCCCGCGAGGTTGCGGCCTCGATCCTGACTCACCTCAAGGTCGATGATCTCTGCAAGGCGCCCACAGTGGCCGGAGCCGGCTTCATCAACTTCACGGTGCTCGACAATGCGCTCTCGGATGCGGTCAATCAGGTCGGTCTGGATGAGCGCCTCGGCGTGGAGAGAGTTCCGAAACCGAAGACCATCGTCATCGACTTCAGTTCCCCGAACGTGGCCAAGCCGATGCATGTCGGCCATATCCGCAGCACCATTCTGGGAGACTCCCTCTCCCGCATCGCGCGCCACCTCGGTCACCGCGTCATCACCGACAACCATATCGGCGACTGGGGTACCCAGTTCGGCAAGGTCATCTACGGCTGGAAGCATTTCCTGGACAAGAGGGCGCTCGAGCAGGCCCCGATCGCCGAGCTTGTCCGTCTCTACCGCGAGGTCAATGCCCTGGAGGAGAACGATCCGGCGATCAAGGAAAGAGTCCGCCATGAATTGGTGAAGCTCCAGCAGGGCGACGCGGAGAATCTTGAAATCTGGAAGGAGGCGGTCGCCCTCTCCTGGAAGGAATTCGAGCGGCTCTACGGACTGCTCGGCATCACCTTCGACGAGAGGCTGGGCGAGAGCTTTTACAACGACGCCCTTGGTCCGCTGGTCGAGCGTCTGCTTTCGGAGAAGATCGCCGAGGTCAGCGAGGGGGCCGTCTGCATCTTCTTCCCGGGTAGCCCCGAGTTGGAGGAGAAGCCCTGCCTTATCAGGAAAAGCGACGGGGGCTTCCTCTACGCCACGACCGACCTCGCCACTCTCGAATACCGTGAGGATCGCTGGAAGCCCGATGCCGTCTGGTATGTCACCGGCGCTCCCCAGCAACTTCACTTCGAGCAGGTTTTCGCCTCCGCGCGCAGGATGGGCGTGACCACGGATCTGCGTCACATCGCCTTCGGCAGCATTCTCGGCGAAGACCGCAAGATGATGAAGACCCGCTCGGGTGAGAACGTCGAGCTGGGCGGCCTGCTTGCGGAGGCGATCGAGCGCGCCCAGGCCGTCGTCGCGGAGAAGAACCCCGACCTGCCCAAGGCCGGGCAGGAAGAGGTGGCCAAGATCATAGGACTCGGCGCGGTGAAGTATGCCGACCTGATGCAGCACCGGCTCACCGATTATGTCTTCTCCTGGGAGAAGATGCTCTCCTTCCAGGGGAACACCGCACCCTACCTGCAGAACGCCTACGTCCGCATCCGTTCGATTTTCCGCAAGGCCTTGGCAGAAGGGATCGA
>JBEAOJ010000208.1:0-4411 GCA_041164985.1 Verrucomicrobiota bacterium
GCCGAGTATCCTCAAAAACCGCCGCTCAAAGTTCAAATGCGTCACATCCATTTTGGATCGCAAATCACTAATCTTGAGGAATCAACAACAACCAATCACCTTCTCAACCGGACACTAGTGATATCTGTCCGAATGGTATAACGCGGCTCTTCCCAGAGCCTTGGTTGTAACGCTTCAACCTTCTAACTTTTTTAACCCTTTTTTCTGCCAAAAAGAAAACGGCCCGGAATGACTCCGGGCCGTTTCTTTGAAAAGAGTCCGTTAAAGACTTAGCGGTAGTCCTGACGGGGACCACGGTCCTCGTAACCGCCGCGGTCACGGTCGCGGTATCCACCGCCTCCGCCACCGCCGCGGGGACGGTCTTCCATCGGACGGGCTTCATTGACGGTGAGGTTGCGGCCGCCCATGTCGGCGCCGCTCAGGGCCGCGATTGCAGCCTTGCCCTCTTCGGGGGTGCTGAAAGTGACGAATCCGAATCCGCGGGAGCGGCCGGTGGTGCGGTCCATCATGACGATCGCGTCGGTGACGGTGCCGTGAGCGCCGAAGACCTCGCGGAGGTCGGCGTCGGTTGCTGAGAAGGGAAGGTTCCCGATATAGAGTTTCATACTGCTTACTGCGTTGTGTTTGTTGTTCCTGTTACGCTGACGGCTACTTCGCGGAATGCACCTGCCGCTCACCTGAGGGGACTCGGAGCAGTCCTCCCGACCAGCGGGGAACCTGCATTGCCTGAAACGCTATCATCGAACTTCGGATCAAAGCTATGGTGCCGCTTCGCCGCTTTGGCAACAGAAATTCTCGATGTGTCGATTTTGTCAGAATGGCCGGGATGGCAGTCCGGGGCGTTTCGGTGTGGAAAACGATTGATGTTACGCCGCAAATACGGGATCAACTTGGGACGGCCGGATACGGCTGCAACCCTAGGAATCCATGAACCGACTGCTCCACCCGCTGACCCTGCTTGCCATTCTGATGATCGCCGGATGCGCCGACACGGAGACACCTCCCCCCAGGAAGAAAACCGCCGCCTCGACGTCTTCGCAGGATTCGCAGTTCACCTCGGATGCCTCCACCAACGCACCTTCCACCACGGACGCCTCCCTGACGGAGACCAATAACCCGGCGGCCAGCGACTCCGCCAATCTCGCCAATCCTTTCGCCACGCCGACCCCTGTTCCCGCGGCTGCCCCGCGTGACCTCCCCTACGGCACGCCGGTTCCCGGCAAGCCCGGCTTCGTGACCAGCCCCCACTCCCCGACGGCGGGTTACGTCGATGTGCGCGGATTCCCTCCCGGCTCCGAGGTGAAGGATCCCTACTCGGGCAAGATCTTCCTCGTTCCCTGAACAGGCCTGACCCAGGCCCGTTCCGACCTCCACGTTCCCAGCACTCCCGTTCCTTGAGCTCTCCAGCCCGTGTCGCCATCCTTGGCCCCGGGTTGATCGGCGGTTCCGTTGCGCTGGCGCTCCGTGCCAGAAGCCCCGGAACGAAAATCTCGATCTGGGGTCGCCGTCCGGAACAGTTTGACGAGATCCTGCGGCGAGGGATCGCCGACTCCGTGGAGACCGATCCGGCGGCCGCCGTGAGCGGCGCCGACATCGCCGTTCTCTGCACTCCGGTGGGAAGCATGAGGGAACTCGCCGCGGCCATGGCACCGGGACTTACCCATTCGGCCGTCGTCACCGATGCCGGAAGCGTGAAGGCCTGCGTCGCGGAGCAACTCGAGCCGCTCCTGGGAAGCCGCTTCATCGGAGCGCACCCGATGGCGGGGAGCGAGCGCTCCGGCCTGGCGGCGGCAAGGGCCGACCTTTTTGCGGGAGCCCCCTGCCTGATCACCCCGACTTCCGGAAGCGATGCCGCCGCCCTGCAAGTCGTCTCTGGATTCTGGAAGGAGCTTGGGTGCTCGGTGACAATGATGAGCCCGCCCGAACACGACCGGCTCGTCGCGCGGATCAGTCACCTGCCGCACGCCCTGGCCTTCGCGCTGGTGAACCTTGTCCTCGACACGCTCCCGGCGGGATCCCATCACCTTGCGGGAGGGAGCTTCCGCGACGCCACCCGCGTCGCCGCGAGCGATCCGGCGCTCTGGACGGGCATCCTTACGGAAAACCGCACGGAAGTCGCCGCGGCCCTGCGCGAGATGTCGAAGCTGCTCCAGTCGATGGAGACCGCCCTCGGTGATGAAAACCCCGACTCGCTTCTCGATTTTTTGGCGAGGGCAAAGCAGCATCGCGATTCACTCCCGCTTCCTCCGCCGGAGGAAACGCCCAAAGGAAGCGCTGAGCCCCTGAACCCTCAGAGATTCGAGAACACAGAGACCCATTTCATGAAAACATTTTCCGTCCGGGCCTGCGGCCCGATCCGCACCGAGATCACCGTTCCCGGGGACAAGAGCATGTCGCACCGCAGCGCCATGTTCGCCTCCCTGGCCGAGGGGACCAGCACCATCACCGGATTTCTCGAGGCCGAGGACTGCCTCTCCACCGTCGGCGCCATGCGCGCCCTCGGCGCGAAGATCGAGCACACGGGCAAGGGCACCTTCGTCATCGAGGGAACCGGCGGCCGTCTCTCCCAACCCGCCGGCGACGTCGACTGCGGCAACTCCGGCACCACGATGCGCCTGCTCTCGGGCATCGTCGCCCCCCAACCGATCCGCGCCCGGATGACCGGCGACGCCTCGCTCTCGAAGCGCCCCATGGGACGCATCATCAAGCCGCTCACCGAGATGGGAGGCCGTTTCACCGCCGAGGGGGGTGAGGGCCGCCCTCCCCTTGTCGTCGAGGGAGGAAAACTCAGACCCCTCTCCTACGAGATGCCGGTCGCGAGCGCTCAGGTGAAGAGCGCCATCCTGCTGGCCGGACTCTCCGCCGAGGGTGAGACCAGCGTCACCGAACCGGCCGCCTGCCGTGACCACACCGAGCGGATGCTTCAGGAATTCGGCGTCACGCTGGATCTCGGGGAAGCCGATGCCAACGGCAGACGCCGCATCTCCCTGAAGGGGCCACAGCGACTCAAGGCCCGCGACTTCGCCGTGCCGGGCGACATTTCCAGCGCCGCGTTCTGGCTGGTCGCCGGGGCCGCCAAGGAGGGTTCCGAAATCACCATGCATGGCGTGGGACTCAACCCCACCCGCGACGGCATCATCTCGGTGCTCCGGCGCATGGGTGCCGACATCACGACGACCCTCTCCGATCCGAAGGCCGCGGAACCCTCCGGCACGATCGTCGTAAAGGGAGGAAAACTGACCGGCACCGTGATTGCCGGGGCCGAGATTCCCAATGTCATCGACGAACTCCCCGTGCTCGCCGTGGCGGGGGCCCTCGCCCAAGGGAAGACCATCATCCGTGATGCCAAGGAGCTCCGCGTCAAGGAGACCGACCGAATCGCCGCCGTGGCCGGCAATCTGCGTGCCATGGGAGCCAAGGTCACCGAGACCGAGGACGGGATGGAGATCGAGGGAGGACATCCGCTCCACGGTGCCACCCTCCAGTGCTTCCACGATCACCGCATCGCCATGGCATTCGCGATCGCGGGACTCTTTGCCGAGGGCGAAACCGTGATCCAGAAGGTCGAGTGCGTGGCCACTTCCTACCCGACCTTCGGAGCAACGCTTGAGAGCGTCCTGAAAGGCTGACCCATGCCGGGACGAGTCATTGCCATCGACGGCCCGGCCGCCTCGGGCAAGAGCAGCGTCTCCCGTGGCGTCGCCTCGGCGCTCGGTTTCCTCTTCGTCAGTTCCGGGCATTTCTACCGGGCCATGGCCTGGGGTGCCGTCCGCGACGGGATCGCCGGCGACCATGCTGAGGCCGTCGAGGCGTGGATCCGCGGACGCAGGCTCGACGTGGTGGAATCGGGATCGGGCGTTTCCCTCCATCTCGACGGGCAGGATGCCACCCCTCACCTTTCCGAACCGGCGGTCGCCGCGATGGTCTCGAAACTGGCGGCCTTTCCGGTCGTCCGCGACCTGATCAACGCCGATCTCCGCGCACTCGCCGGTTCCCGGGACCTCGTGATGGAGGGACGCGACATCGGCTCGGTTGTCTTCCCCTCGACACCCTACAAGGTTTACCTCGACGCCTCTCCCGAGGAGCGCGCCCGTCGCCGGGCCCGGGAAGGGGCCGTCGATTCCGTTGCCGAACGCGACAGGCTTGATTCCACACGCGCCACGGCACCGCTCAAGGTTCCCGAAGGGGCCGTCGTCATCGACACGACGCACCTCGACCTTGATGGGGTGATCGCCGCCGTGCTCTCCCACATCGCGGAACTGTGCCCGGCCGAAAAATGACGCCTGCCCGATGATGAGCTTCACCTACTATTTCTGGTACACGCTCTCGAAGATCACCGCGCGGCTCTTCTTCAGCTTCCGCGTCGTGCATCCCGGTCGCATGATCGAGGAGGGGCCCCTCATCCTTGCCT
>JBEAOJ010000209.1:0-2688 GCA_041164985.1 Verrucomicrobiota bacterium
GCCCTCATCCTCGGATGAGCCGGATCCGGGTAGGTACCGAAGTGGCCAAACGGGGCGGACTGTAAATCCGCTGGCTTACGCCTTCAGTGGTTCGAATCCACTCCTGCCCATTCTTTTCCGCGCAGCGGAAAGTCACTGCATTCTGTGGATTTGAACTCTGATTTTTTTGAGAAGTGAAAGGACATTTTTCCTAATCACGGAAATCAACTGAACCGCACAACTCTCGCATCGCAAAGAGAAGGGTGCCTTTTACTTGCGCCTTGTCTTCACTTCCCCAATCGGCGCGATTGGGCAACCATCTCGGGCATCTGCCCGAATCCTGCCACAGCGGCAAGCAGGCGATTCTTGATCTCCTGACTGAGGGTGGATAGATCCCCGTCCTCGAAATAGCATAGAGCCTTGAGGGGTAGCAGGGTATTCATGCTCTCCCCGTACACGGCCTTTGCGGCTCCAAGTCCCTGCTCAAGAGAAACTCCGCATCTGAGTATCTCAGCGATGTCGATGTAGTCCTTTGCCTCGGAGCGTTGCAGGATCGTCTTGAGTTTGCTTGCCATGATATCGATCACCGAGGCAATCCCCACTCCATTGTCCGTGGTGATCTGCGGGGCTTCCATCTGGCCGAATCCAAGATTCCCGAAAAACGAGACCTTCACGGGAGCTCCGCGATCAACAAGGATCGTCAGGGCATTCGCACTACTCTGGAGAATCTCGGATCCCCTCGTAAATGGCATTCCTTCCATCAACACGTCCGGATGAAAGGCAGATGCGGTGAAAAAATCAAAATCGACCGAAATCCTATGACCCAGCCTCAGGGCCAGGGCTGTCCCACCATAGAGAACGAAATCCGAAGAAACCTGATCCAACTCCTTCCAGAGATTTCTCTGAGACTCGGGCAGGATCGAAAGATGAAGGTTCACTGCATTGCGGGGGATCAACTCAAACGGCGTGACGGGAGCGCTGGTACAGGCATGATCCCAAGTCTCACATGCCAGAAGTGCCAGCTACGAGGATCGATCACCCCGGCGGGCGCCCTACTTAGAGCTTCCTTCCAAGTCTCGGCCGGATAAACGGATTGTGAGACCTCAACATCCTCCCTTGTGCCGAGTGCCATCACCTGGGCAAGGAAGCGGAATTCATCCCTCAGGGCTTCATCAGGCGAGATCCACCAGAAAAGCCGCCGCGCCACCCCATGAAGGGTCCGGCTTTGATACGCCCGATCTTGACCACTCATACTGCAACGATCGCCCGAGAGCCGACATTTTTCAAGGATCGAGACAGGTTATTGGAGAACCCGCCCGGGCTTGCGTCACTCCAACCTGATCGACTGGATGACGATTTTGTCGATGGGGAAGTCGTTGCTGTTGACGGGGAGGGTGCTGATGGAGTCGAGCACATCGAGTCCTTCGATCACCCTGCCGAAGACGGTGTACTGGCCGTTGAGTTGGGACATCGGCTCCAGGCAGACAAAGAACTGGCTGCCGTTGGAGGCGCGGGTGGGATTGATCGCATCGGGAAGCCTTGCCGTGGCGACAGAGCCCTTCTCGAGCTTGAGATGGATCTCGGCTGGAAGGGTGTATCCGGGGCCACCCGTTCCGGAGCGCCCGGTTTCTCCATGACGGCTTTTGGGATCGCCGGTCTGGACGAGTTGGTGGGGGAAGAGCCTATGGAAGCGCATCCCGTCGTAGTAATGCCTGCCGGCGAGTTGCTTGAAATTGGCGACCGTTGCGGGAGCGGCATCCTCGCGCATTTCGATCACGATGCGCCCGGGCTTCTTCTGCTTCTTCACCTTCACCAGCATGACGGCAACCTGCGGTCCGGTTCCGGCGGTGCGCGGTGCGGTGGCGCATCCCCCCAGGAATGCGGGAAGAACGATCGGCAGAAGAAGTAGCGGAAGCAGTGATCGGAAGTTCATGAACCGGTGACTTGGGTGATGCTGAGCGGAGTCCTGCTTCCGGTCAAGGGATCGAGGGCAAAAAGAGGCGCTCCGCTCTCGGCGGCGGCGCGATGCACATACCCCAGGGCGCAGGCTGATTCGTCCGTGATGCCCGCCGCGGAGCTGGTGACCTCGCCCACTTCATTCCCTTCCCCAGTAATGATGCCCATGCCGGGCGCGAGCTTTCCCCCTGCGGATGCCAGGCAGCGGAGGCGGTGCAGCAGACGGTTGACCCGGCCGATGCTCTTGAGGCGGGAGATGACCTCCTGACCGGGATAACAACCGCGGTCGTAATCGATATGGGTGCGGTCGAGTCCCGCCTCGGGAGGCAGTGTCTCCCCGGTAAGTTCGGCGCCCCACTTGGGGATCCCACGTTCGATCCTGAGCGCCTCCACAACGGAGAGGTCGAGGAGTGGAAGGCTCTCCACATCGAGCACCCCGGTCATTGCAGGATCGAGATCCCTGCCCTCCACCCCCATCCGGGAAACCCGGATCCCGGGAGTTGAAGCCCAGGGTTCGCCCGCCGCCATCGCTCCGAAGAGATGAACCATCCGCCGGGGAGACTCGATGGAAAGGGTGACATCATCCGCCACGATGTAGCGCTCGAGGCGGGCCATGAGGGACTCTTCCAGTGCCGGATCCGCTTCGACGATGAGATCCTCGCCGTCACGACGTATCAGCAGGGTGGCGGAGAGTTTCCCCTTGGGCGTGAGGATGCAGGCGGGCAGGGCCTCCTGCGCGCCGAGCCGCTTGAG
>JBEAOJ010000210.1:0-4775 GCA_041164985.1 Verrucomicrobiota bacterium
ACCTCGATGTCGGCTCATCACATCCTGGGGCTGGAGAAGGTCCCAAGGGTCCGGCTGTTCGCCGGTTAAAGTGGTACGCGAGCTGGGTTCAGAACGTCGCGAGACAGTTCGGTCCTTATCCGCTGTGGGCGCAGGAGAATTGAGGGGTTCACTTTCTAGTACGAGAGGACCGAGAGTGACGAACCTCTGGTGTTCCGGTTGTCGTGTCAACGGCATTGCCGGGCAGCTATGTTCGGAAAGGATAAGCGCTGAAAGCATCTAAGCGCCAAGCCTATCCCAAGATGAGTTCTCCCTGAAGATCCGTGGAAGACCACCACGTTGATAGGTTGCAGGTACAAGCACAGTAATGTGTTCAGCTTAGCAATACTAATGATCGTTCGGCTTAATATGTTCATTTTGGATTCACCTTAAGCAGTGAATCCTTCATGACTCAGACTCATAAAAGTTTGGTATTTTTTACTACTATCTGCAGATGTCAGTGAATTCCGATGGTTGGGGTCGCAAGATCCCGATCCGCGGTTGTTCCTTGAAAACCTGACAAACGACAATGGCTATGCTGGGTCTCCAGAGACCCGAAATCCTAAGAGCATTCTCTTACCGGTTTCGTCCTCTGGTGATCATAGCGCGGTGGACCCACCCGTTCCCATCCCGAACACGGAAGTGAAACGCTGCAGCCCCGATGGTAGTGCATCTATAGGTTGTGCGAGAGTAGGACGTCGCCAGGTTTAACGGCCCCGATTGGAGAAATCCGATCGGGGCCGTCCTTTTTGGTAGCTAGGTGGGATTCAGAAAATCAAATTGCAGCATCATCCGGAGATTTCCGAGGAAATCCTCTGCCCCCGAACTCCCAACTACTAGCTTCCAAAAGGTCCACTCGTCACTTGATGGCAGATTCGAGAGGGCGTAGGCTCATGCGATGTCCGCCGTCATCCGAGCCAGCGAGGAGGAGCCCCTTTTTCATCTCGGCGAGATTCCTGTCCGCCTCATCACCCTGCTGGTTGCCTTGCACAGCGGCGCGATGATCGCCGTCTCTCTGGTGCTGGCATCGGGTCATGCCGGCTGGATCGATCTCCTGATCTATAAAAGCAGCCCGGTGGCGCACGGCCAGATTTGGCGACTCGTCACCTACGCCTTCGTGGCTGTTCCCTCGGTCTGGTTCCTCTTCGAGATGCTGATGCTCTGGTACTTCGGCCGGGAGGTGGAGAACGGTCTTGGTTGGAAGCGATTCGCCATTCTCTATGCGGGCCTGATCATTCTCGGACCACTGTTGCTTCAGGGCTTCGGTTATGCTGGAATCCCGCAGACTTTCGCCGGGGCCCAGGAACTGAACTTCGCCATCTTCGCCGCCTTCGCCGCGATGCACCCGGGGGCCCAGTTTTTTTTCGGTGTGGCGGCACGATGGGTGTTCCTCGGCCTTCTTGCCATTTCCTCGCTCCAGAGGCTTGCCGATCACAAGCCCGCGGAGGTCGTCGTGCTGCTTTGCTCCAGTCTTCTTGCCATCCTGCTGATGCGACGGGCCGGATATGAGGAGCCGTTGCTCGGACACCGCTTCAGTTGGTCGATTCCGGGAGTGAAGTGGAAGAGGCACGGCTTTTCCGTGATGAACGGAGGGATCTCCGCATCAACTGCAGGAGCAACCCCATCCAAGGAACAATCAGGCGGCAAAAACTCTAGCGCCGCTTCCGCTCCCGATCCGGAGCAGGAGATGGATCGCCTTCTTGAGAAAATCAGCCGAACCGGGATCGGAAGTCTGGATGCTACAGAGCGCGCCGCTCTCGAGCGGGCACGTCGGGCCATCCTTCAGAGGGGCGGGGAATCCAACCCCTGAACCCCGAACCGGGGAATGCAATGAGCCACGCGGTCGAGGAACTCCGTCGCATCATCGCGCGCCTGAGGGCGCCGGGGGGGTGTCCCTGGGACCGCGAGCAGACATCCGGTTCGCTGGCTCCTTCCCTCATCGAGGAGGCCTACGAAGTCGCCGATGCCATCGAGCGCAACCACCCAACCGATCTTGAGGAGGAACTCGGCGATCTGCTGATCAACATTCTGATGCAGGCGGAGATCGCCGCGGAGAGCGAGACCTTCACCCTCGAGAGCGTGGCCTCGGTCGCCACCGAGAAACTGGTGCGTCGTCACCCCCATGTCTTCGGTGACTCCAGCGCGTCAAGCAGTGAAGCGGTCCTGACCCAATGGGAGGAGATAAAGAAAGCGGAGCGCGCCGCAAAGAATGCCGGCATGACCCGGGAATCTCTCCCTGAGTCCCTTCTTGATGGTGTGGCGCGTGCATTTCCGGCGCTTGTCCGCGCCCAGAAGATCCAGAAAAAAGCAGCGAAGGCTGGATTTGACTGGGAGCGCCCCGAGGATGTGGCGGCAAAAGTCCGCGAAGAGATCGACGAGGTCGAGTCGGAGATCCCCCTGTATCACCAGGGAGGGAACAATCCCGAAACGAAGGCCAGGCTTGCCGAAGAGGTGGGAGACCTTCTCTTCGCCGTGGTGAATCTCGCCCGTTCCTTGGGGCTGGATGCCGAGTCGGCACTCCATGCCGCGACCGGCAAGTTCGAGACCCGCTTCCGTGATATGGAGAGTCAGGTTCCCGCCGGTGAGAGCTTCGCCGATCTCCCGATGGAGCGGATGAATGCGCTCTGGGAGCAGGCCAAAAAGAGGGGGAAACAATCATGACGGCGGGCTTCTGCGTCATCAACCCGGAGGGGCGTGACGACATCCGGCACTTCCCCACCGGGGCCGGTTCGCCGGGTGACGCCGGCCACCCACCGGTCAATTATCATGCCTACGCGGCCTGTCATTCCGGTTCATTTCTCCGGCGTGCCGGAGATCTCCCGACGACGACCGGGGGTGCCCTCGTGCTTCTTCGGAAGCGCAATCTGCGTGCTGTTCTGAAGACCTTGGCGGAGTTGAAGGCCCGGGGGATGACCGCCCTGATCTCGCTGAAGGAATCGGGATCCCATCAGGTCGCCGATTTTCTCAATGACACTGGACGGGCCTCGCTCTTCCGCCGAATCTGCACCACGGCTGATGGCTTCCTCTCAAGCACCCCTGAACTGGTCTCCCTCTACCGATCTGCCGGTTGCCGGGGCGGATTTTTCGCCCCAACTCCCTATCCGATCGAGGATCAGGCGTGGGATTTCAGCATCCCTCTTTCCGAGCGTTCCGGGATCTTTATCGGCACGCGCGAATTCCGCGTCCCGTCGCGCAACCACTGGCACGCAGTGGCGCTGGCCGCATCCCTTGCCGGCAGGCATCGGATCCCGATGACCGTCGTGAACAGCGAGGGGCGTCACGGCAGGAAACTACTCGAGGGATTCCAGACCCCGGCCGTGGATCTGCGCATCATCGAGGGGCGCATGCCCTACCCGGAGTATCTGCGGATGATGGCGCGCCACCGGATCGTCCTCCAGTTGGACGGCAGCGCGGTTCCGGGACAGGTGGCGGGTGATGCGCTTCTTTGCCGGATGCCGTGTCTCGGCGGGAACGGGGCCGTCGATCGTCTGGCTTTTGGTTCTCCCTCCGAGGATCCGGCCGAGGCGGCCTCCCTGCTCCTATCCGATGACGTTCATTGGGAGCAAGCCGTCTCCACCGCCCTCGCTCGCGCAAGGGAGAGCCTTGGATTCCGCGCCGTAAGCGCCCTGATCGAGCGCGAGGTCGCCTCTCTGGGCAAAGGGGAGACCTGAGAACTGAGCACTGAAGGGTCAGGCGGAAATCTGAAGGAACGAGAGTCTGAATATTCGGCTTTCAAGTTTCAGGTTTCAGGTTTCATCCTTTCTCCCATGTCCCTCACCCGTCGCTCCTTTCTCGGAATACTAGGTCTGCTTCCCGCAGCCCGGGCCCTTGGCATTCCATCGGCTACTGCCGTGCTTCCGACTGGCACGGTACCCAGAAGGAAATTCGGACGACATCAGGAGATGCTCAGTTGCATCGGTTTCGGCGGGCACACACTGGCACTCGCCCCGACCGTGGGGGATGCAGCCAACATCGCCCACTATGCCATCGACCAGGGCGTCAACTTCTTCGACAACGCCTGGGAGTATCACAACGGACGGGCCGAGGAATGGATGGGGGAGGCCCTCTCCGGAGGATGGCGTGAGAAGGCCTTCATCATGACCAAGGCCTGCATCCATCACGGAAAGCCATACGAGGTCCCCTTTTCCGGCACTGACAAGGAGAAAGCCCTCCAGATGCTTCATGCCCAGCTCAAGCGACTGCAGACCGACCGTATCGACCTCTGGATGATCCACGAGGTCAAGGACGCCGATGTCGAACCGGCCTACGCCCGGGGCGGCATTCTTGAAGCCTTCGATGAGGCCAAACAAAAGGGGCTCGTCCGTTACACGGGATTTACCGGCCACGACAGTCCCGAGGCACATGTGAAGATGATCAAGGGGGGCTACCCCTTCGACGCCTCCCTGTTACCCGTCTCCGTCCTGGGCAACACTCTCCATGCAGCGGATTTCGACAAGGTTGTCCTCCCGCTGATGCAGGAGAAAGGGATCGCCGCCATCGGCATGAAGGGGTTCGGTGGCAGCAAGCGCGCCAGCCTCCATGGCATGGTCACCGTCCAGCAGGTTGTCGACTACGCGCTCAGCTATCCCGGGGTCACGACGCAGTGCATCGGCATCGACTCCATGCCCTTTGCCCAGCAAGCCGTGGCCGCCGCCTTGAATGCCAAGCCGATGAGCGTCGCGGAGCGCGAAAAGTTCCTGGCGCTGATCCAGGCAAGGGGAGGGGCGGAGTATGCGGCGTTTTTGAAGGAGGGGTAC
>JBEAOJ010000211.1:0-3128 GCA_041164985.1 Verrucomicrobiota bacterium
CTTGGTATCCATCCCAATCAACCTATTTCCCATACCCCATGCCCTCCATCCATCCTTCAGCTCTTGTCGATCCGTCGGCCTCCCTTGCTTCAGGCGTGGAGGTGGGGCCCGGTGTCATCATTGAAGCCGGGGCTGTGATCGGTGAGGGGTGCAGGATCCAGGCAAGCGCCGTGATCACCGGGCATGTCCGGATGGGAAAGCGTAATATGGTCGGTTACGGGGCGATCATCGGCGGAGATCCTCAGGATTTCGCCTTCAAGGGGGAGACACCCAGCGTGGTGGTGATAGGTGATGACAATGTTTTCCGCGAATACGTCACCATCCATCGCGGCACCAAGGAGGGGAGTGTCACAAGCGTGGGAAATAAAAACTTCCTCATGGTCGGTGCCCACATGGGGCACAACTCTTCAGTCGCTAACAACGTGATCATCGCCAACAATTGCCTGCTTGCCGGATATGTGGAGGTGCAGGATGGGGCGGTGCTCGGAGGGGGGTCGGTCTTTCACCAGTTCATCCGCGTCGGGAAGCTCTGCATGGTCCGGGGAGGGGAGCGCTTCAACAAGGATGTGCCCCCCTTTGTCTCGGCCTATGGAACAAGCCTCGTTTCCGGCATCAATGCGATCGGCCTGAAGCGGGCCGGCTACAGTACCGAGGCGCGCATGGAGATCAAGCGGGCCTTCAAGCTGGTCTACCGTTCGGGATTCAATATTTCGCAGGCCGTCGAGGAATCAAGGAAGCAGGATTGGGGACCCGAGGCGCAGTTCTTCCTAGATTTCATCGCCACGGCCAAGAAACGCGGCGTCAGCTCGGTTGCCCGGCGCGGGTCTGCCATACCGAGTGATGATGAGTAATCCAAAAGACCGGCTATTTACCGCTGTACTTTTTATTGAAACGGCAGGGTACTTCTCAATGATTACAATGCCATTACAAAAACCTGAGGGATTGGTTGGCACGTTTGAGATCCTCGGATGTGTGTGCCGTGGAGATGAATCCTGCTTCGAACTGGGAGGGGGCGAAGTAAATTCCTTCGCGGAGTGAGGCGTGGAAGTGTCGTGCGAAGGCGGCCGTATCGCTCTTCTTGGCGTCGGCGAGGTTTCGGACGGGGCCGTCGGTGAAGTAGAGGCAGAACATGGAACCGATCCGGTGGAAGGTCAGGGGCTTCCCCTTGATCGCGGAGCGGACAGATTCCTCCATTTGTGCGCCAAGAGTCTCAAGGAGAGCCCATCCGTTGATGCGTTCCATTTCCTTGAGTTGGGCTAGACCGGCCGCGAGGGCGAGGGGATTTCCCGAGAGGGTTCCTGCCTGATAGACGGGGCCTAACGGGGCGAGATGATTCATGATGACGGCGCGGCCTCCGAATGCCCCGACGGGGAGGCCTCCCCCGATGACCTTGCCCAGGGTGGTGAGGTCGGGAGTGATTCCGTAAATCTCCTGGGCCCCTCCGGGAGCAAGGCGGAATCCGGTCATGACCTCGTCGAAAATGAGCAGGGCGCCATGCTCGCGGCAGAGCCTCTGGATCGCCTGCAGATAGCCGGGCTCGGGCAGGTAAAGGCCTGCATTGGCCGGGACGGGCTCAAGGATGACGCAGGCGATCTCGGAGCCCTTTTCCCGAAAGACTGCTTGAAGTGCCTCCGGATCATTGAAGGGAACCGTGGAGGTGAGGGTGGCAAGGTATGAGGGAATGCCCGCGCTGTCGGGTTGACCGAGGGTGAGGGCACCGCTTCCGGCCTTCACCAGCAGGGAATCGACATGGCCGTGGTAGCATCCCTCGAACTTCACGATCCGGTCGCGCCCCGTGAATCCTCGGGCGAGGCGGATCGCCGACATGACGGCCTCGGTGCCGCTGTTGGTCATGCGGACCTTCTCCACGGAGGGAACCATGCGGCAGATGGTCTCGGCCATCTCGACCTCTAGGGGATTGGGGATTCCGAAGCTGGTGCCGTGTTTGGCGGTCTCGGTGACCGCGTCGATCACGACCTGCGGGGCGTGTCCGAGGATCGCAGGGCCCCAGGTGCCGACGAAGTCGATGTATTCGCGCCCATCGACATCGGTGATGGTGCAGCCTTTGGCCTTGTTGACGAAAAACGGCTCACCACCCACACCACGGAAAGCGCGGACAGGGGAATTCACCCCGCCGGGAATTCGGCGGAGCGCCCGCTCCCACAGGGAGTGGGAGGTGGGCGCAGACTCTAGCTGTTTAGACTCTAGGTTTGCAGGCATCTGAATGATTGATCGGTTGCGGGTACTTTTCTCAATGCTACTTTGTGAAGAATCTCATGCGAGACCATAAAAAGCTAAGGGCGTTCGAATTGGCCGATGAAGCCGCAATCTTGATCTATCGGATCACTCAATCGTTTCCTAAAGAGGAGATCTATGGATTGACGTCCCAAATGAGGAGGGCTGCGGTATCCGTTCCCTCCAATATTGTCGAGGGATGTGCACGCGAAAGCCGTGCTGAATACATGAGGTTTCTTGAGATAGCTTTTGGTTCACTCCAGGAGCTTCATTACCAATTACGCCTTGCTCGACGACTAGGATTTGTCAGCGAAGAAAGTTGTTTGGAGGGAGATTTGCTCCTTGATGAAACTGGGAAGGTGCTGGGAGCTCTCATTCGTTCTCTTAGGAAGGAATGATGATGGTACTTCTGCAAAGACCTAGGGTCTAAAAAGCTAGTGCCTAGAGCCCTGCGCAATCGCTCTGCGATCAGCGACTCAATTCCAGCATTCTCCTCACGGACTTCTCGGCCTTGGCCCTGAGTCCCTCCTCCAGCAGGATCTCGGGCTTGAGGTCGCGGAGGCAGAGGTAGAGTTTCTCCATGGTGTTGCGCTTCATGTAGCGGCACTCGGCGCAGGCACAGGTGTCGGTAGGTCCGGGAATGAAGATCTTGTCGGAGATCTCGCGGCGGAGGCGGTGGAGCATTCCCTCCTCGGTGACGATCACGAAGGCCTTGGACGGGGAGTTCCTGCAGAAGGTGACCATCTTCTCGGTGGAGCAGACCTCGTCGGCGAGCAGGCGCACGGCCTGCGGGCACTCGGGGTGGGCGACGACCAGGGCATCGGGGTGCTCCTGCTTGGCCCTGCTGATGCTGTCGCGCGTGTACTCCATGTGGACGTAACAGGATCCCTGCC
>JBEAOJ010000212.1:0-8085 GCA_041164985.1 Verrucomicrobiota bacterium
GTTGACTCAAGCCAGCTGCAAAGCCTGCCGTATCCCTCCTTGAGCTGGTTCCACCAAGCGCCCTTGGCACAGATTTGGATCACCTTCTGCCGGCCGCTTTGGGTAAGGCGTGCGGCGATGAAAAGGAACCATCGTCTTCCCCCGGCGGCCTCGATGTGACGATCCGGGGACATGAGGCGCAGGAAGAGATTCCAGATATTGTAAACCAAGAGCAGCAGCCGGATGGCCAGTTCGCTTACCGAGCGCCTGCGGGAGCAGAACCCGTCGAAGCCCCACTGGTTTTTGAGTTCATCGAAGACATTCTCCGCATCGGCCCTTTTGCGGTAGAGATCGACGAGCTGCCAGGCATTGACCTCGGCGGGATCCAGGTCGGTGACATAGGCCTCGAACTCATGGAGGTTCTCATCCCAGAAGGCGTCTCGCTCTTCCTTGGGCAACACCCCGAGCATGCGGCGGCCGATAACCACCCTGCGTTGGCGACTCCACCCCGGCAGCTTCAAGCGTGTCTCGGCAACTTGGAGAACCCCTCTCCGGGGCGGTCCCTGCCAGCAATCCTCCCCCAAGGAAGCAATGTGGCGGCGCACATTGGCCGTGATCTTCAACTTGAAGAGGAAGCGGGGCCTTCCCGGCTGCCTCTCATGCCATGCCATGACTTTTTCCTGCCCCAATCCGATGTCTCCCCGATTGAGCCAGACTTTGCGCCCTCCCAGCCAGCGCTGGCATTCCTCCATGGCTCCTTCCCACTGGGTGGAGGTTACCGTATTGCCAGCCCGAAACTGGTAGTACGGGCACATGCGGGTTCCCGCCGCAACCGCCAGCAAGGGATGAAAACTCCGACGTCCCGGCTTGCGGGGGTTGTAACCGATCTCGGCTCCCTGCTGGTGTCCGTACTTGCTCTGCACCGTGGAGTCCCAGTCCAGGATCAGGGTGTCGGGTAAGGCTCCCCAGATCGGCCTGGCCGCCTCGGCCACCCACTGCGCGGAGTCCTCGGGACTCAACGAGGCGAAAAAACGCCGGATCGTGTCGTCACTCACCACGCTACCCATCCCCAGCAACTCACAGACGGTCGGATCCTCCCTCATCCGGTTGACATGCGCAAAGCGTCGACCGTCACAGAGGGCGGTTAGCGCAAAACTCTGCACAATGTCGTAAACCGGTGCGGCATTCGGGCTGGTACGCTCCACCGGACAACTCTTGGCCAGCTCTTCAAATATGCCGCACCTCTTGGCAAAGGCACTCCACGGAACTATCCCTCCGTATGGAGTCAACGCGTCCTCACTCATGCTTAATCGCACTGTCCCTCCAGCCGTTGGAAACACAAATTGATCTTCACCCGCTGGGTGAACCTTCATTGCTCTCTTTTTCTTCATCAACTCCCATCATACCAACACCTTCCAAGGATCCCACCTCTTCTCAACTGCGGAATATAGGTTTAATCAGCGGTTCCTTAAGCCGCCTCGACATCGACGGCCGTGATCTCGCCTTCCTCTGTGGTGATCCTGACCGTGGCCGGACGGCAGCAGACAGCGCAGTCCTCGATCATCTCGACCACCCCCTCCACGGCTGTCTCCACCTGGATGGCATAATCCTCCCCGCACTGCGGACACTGGATCAGGATCTCCTCAAGCCAGTCCATGAAGAAGAAAGTATGAATTATGAGGAATGAAGGATGAACCAAGCCTCTGGGAAGCGGCGCGATAGACTACGAAGCAGTCGTAGCCCCAACAGGGCGACACGGCTTTGCGGGAGCAAAGTGCCGTCAAACCTGAGACCCACAAACAGGATCCTATCCCTCGACTTCGATACGCTTGGCATCGTTCCAGAGATCCTCGAGTCCGTAGAGACCTCGCTTCTCGGTGTGGAAGATGTGTACGATCACGCTCCCGTAATCGATGATCACCCACTGGCTCGCGGGGAATCCATCCTCGGCGGTCGGACGCTGGCCGGTGGCCTCGCGGACCTTCTCGCGGATGGATCCGGCGATCGCCTTGAGCTGAGGTTCGGAGGTTCCCGAGGCGATCACGAAGAAATCGGTGAAGCTTGAGATCCCGCGCATGTCGAGGATCACGACATCTTCGGCTTTCTTGTCCAGAGCACCCTCCGCACAAAGCCGGGCCAACGACTCCTCGGGATCGACCGCGACAACCGGCGCCTTCTTGACGGGCTTGGCCTTGGCAGAGGTGGCTTTGGAGGCTGCTTTGGATGCGGAGTCGGACTTAGATGTGGCCATGTGAGGAAACGGGGCAGTAGGGAGCCTGGGTCATGATCAGTTCATATACCTGCTCGGGTACCATAAAGCGAATGGAAAGCCCCCGCGCGGCGCGATCCCTGATCTCTGTGGAGGAGAGATCGATCCGACGGTGCACGACGGGGAAGCCGCACCCAGCCACGGCATCACTCCCCTCACCCCGGTTGAGAACTGCGAAATCGACAAGATTCATCAACTCCCCGATCTCGTGCCACTTGGGGAGATCGGGGAGATTGTCGGCCCCGATCAGGAAGAGAAAGCGGACTCCGGGATGATCGCCGAGCAGGGAGCGGACAGTCTCGATCGTGTAGGAGGGGCCGTGACGGCGGAGTTCGCGGTCATCCACGGAGAAACGCGGTTCACCCGCCGTGGCGGAGCGAAGCATCGCCAGACGGGCTTCCGGAGTGGCTCCGGGAGGGTGATCCTGCTTGAACGGAGAAACCCCGGCCGGAATGAAGATGATCCGGTCGAGATCGAGTTCCTCAAGAGCCGCCTCGGCCAGAATCAGATGGCCGAGATGAACGGGATCAAAGGTGCCTCCAAAGAGCCCCACCCGCTCCACATGCCCCGGAATTCTCTTTGCAGTCATGCAGTTTGAATCGGGTTCCGTCCCTTCTGTTTTGTTCCTATCAGCCTTCAGTCTTCAGCCTATACCGCTAATAAAGCAGATAAGGCTGTCTCTCCGCGCGGAAGCGGGAGAGGAAAGGCTGCCACGAGGCCACGATCTGCTCCGGCTTCTTGGTGGCCAGATCCCGACGGATCGAGTCGCTGCCGTAGACCTTGTAAAAAAGGTTCATCATCCCGGCATTGGCCTTCGTGAAGATCAGACCGTGCGACAGCCTGTTGCACTCGGCAAGGGTGTAAAGGGCAGCAGCGCAGAGATCGCCTCCACCGTCGGGATTGGCATGGAAAACGACACCGGGACCGGAGGGTGTCGAGATGGGATCAACTCCGATCGCGGAACACTTGGCGCGGAGATAGGAGGTCAGCTGCGGCTTGATCCAACTGGCCCCGAGGATCTGGAAGGCACGCGGTGAGAAGAGCCCGAGATCCAGCCCCCCGGCAAGACCACCCACCACACCCGTGATGACGTAGTAGTTCGGGGACATGGCCAGAGGGATGTTCGGCGATGTCGGCACCCAGCGCAGACCGGTCATCGGCCAGGTCATCTGGCGCGTCCATCCACGCATCTTCACGACCTGAAGATTGGCCTTGGGACCCATCCACCCCTTGGCATTGGCCATCAGGGCGAGTTCGCCCATCGTCATGCCATGGACGTAGGGGATCGGGAACTGCCCCACGAAGGAAATCCACTTCGGTTCGATCCCCATGCCCTCGACACGGTTGCCGCCGAGGGGATTGGGACGGTCCAGGATGACGAATTCCTTCCCCTGTTCGGCGCACGCCTGCAGGCACTTGCCCATCGTGCTGATGTAGGTGTAGCTGCGGCAACCGATATCCTGCATGTCGAAGACCAGCACATCGATCCCCGCAAGCATCTGCGGGGTCGGCTTCCGCGTGTCACCATAGAGCGAATATGCTGTCAGGCCCGTGAGGGCATCCTTCCGCGAGCGGATCTCCACGCCCGCCTTCTCGGTCCCGTCGAGCCCGTGCTCCGGGGTGTAGAGGGCGACCAAATTGACATGCTTTTTGAGAATGAGCCGTGTCTTCTCACCGGCCGAGTTCACTCCGGTCTGATTGGTCACAAGCCCGACCCGCTTGCCGCGCAGCAGATCGAAGTTGTTCTTCTGCAGGACATCGATGCCGAGTTCCACGGCGTGTGCGGGGAGGGCCAGGGCTGTCATGAGAAGAGGCAGGAAAGGAAGGATGCGGCGCATGGGAAGAATCATTTCGTCAGAAGGAAGGGGATCTGTTTCTCTGCAACCTATGAAAAGCCCATCCCACGGTCAACTTCTGCTCCTAGGTGTCCCCGGCTACGAGATTGACGAAGCCTATGCAGATTTCGTCAGGCGCATCCAACCGGGAGGCTTCATCCTCTTCGGACGCAACATCCAGACCCCGGCCCAGCTTCGCGCCCTGACCGACAGACTCCGCGAACTCAGCGACATCGAGCCGATCATCACGATCGATCAGGAAGGGGGACGCGTCTCCCGCCTGAAGCTCCTCGGCAACGAGCCCCCTAATGCCCGCCAACTCCGCGACAAGGGTGACCTGGAACTCATCGCCTGCCACGGAGAGCTGACCGGACATCTGCTGCGGATCTTCGGATTCAACCTCGACCTCTGTCCCGTCCTCGACATTGCCTTCGACGACGAGGCCGACAACTCTCTGCGCGGCCGCTGCTACGGCACCACCGCCGATCAGGTCATCGAAATGGCCGGCGTCTTCAACCAAGCCCTGCGATCCACCGGAGTCCTCTCCTGCGGCAAGCACTTCCCCGGCTACTCCTGCGCCTCCAGCGACCCTCACCACGAACTCTCCGCCCTACCCCGCCCCCGCACCGAACTGGAGGCCCACGAACTGAAAGTCTTCCACCGCTTCTGCACCGGGGAGAATCCCGTCGACAGCATGATGATCGGTCACATCGCCTTCAAGGAACTCGACCCCTCCGGCATGCCCGCATCACTCTCTCCGGCCGTCACCACGAAACTCCTGAGGGAAGAGATGGGATTCCAAGGTCTGGTCATGACCGACGACCTCGACATGGGTGCGATCCTCAACCACTACGGCTTCGACGAGATGATCCGCCTCGGACTTGCCGCGGGGAATGACCTCCTCATGATCTGCCACCGCACCGAACTCGCCGAACAGGCCGCCAAGGTCCTGGAGAAATGTCCGGCCGAGCAGATCGACCGCGCGCTTGCCAACATCGCCGCCTTCAAGGCCAAGCTCCCTCCCCCGACCACCTTCACCGAGGAGAACTTCAAGGCACTCGACCAGGGAGTCTGGGATCTGCGGGTCAATGTGCTTGGCGCCGAGGAAGCCGCCAAGCGCAGCCCCGAGGATGGAAAGCGCTCCCCGGTGGAAGTCTACTGATCGGGGTGACTTGAAAGCACGGTCGGTCCAACCTCCGAGACTTTAGCTTTACCCGCTGTGTTGGCGTGGGGTGACTCCCGTCATCTTCTTGAAGGTCTTGGCAAAGTGGAACTCGTCATGGAACCCAAGAAGATCGGCGAGTTCCTTGTTCGTGAATCTGTGCCTGGCAAGCAGCGATCGGGCACGGTCGATCCGTCGCGCCAGCGCGTAACGACCGGGAGGCTGGCCCGCGATCTTAGTGAATTGCTTCCGGAAACTCTCGTAACCCATGCCGCATTCCGAGGCGATCGCCCGAATCTGGCGATCACTCTCTCCGGTGGTTCGTTCCAGCATGTCGAGAGCGTGAAGGAACCATTCCGGATGACCCTGCCCCCGGGATGACTCGGAACGCGGAGCGAAGATCCGTGCCAGCATGCACTGCCATTGGGCGACTGCCTCGAGCATTGTGATCCTCCGGCGTCCGAGCGCGGTGAAGAATTCCTGCATGAGGGGTAGTCCTCGATCCGGAGAGAGCCAGGGAAAGACAGGCCTCCGTACATCAAAGAGCCCGCTCTCGCGCCAAGCCTCGAAAACCGGGCCGCGGAAGCAGACATAGAGTTCGTCCCATTCACCACCGGATGGCGGACCGTAGGAATGAGCGAGTTCGGGAAAAACCAGAATCACATCGCCGGGCGTCACCGGCATTTCCGTACCGCGATCATCATGATAAGTCCCCTCTCCTGCCAAAAGATACACTAATGCCCATTGCCCGAAAATTCGTGGCTTATCGCGCTGAATGCCGCGCGATCCGGCAAGAGAGCCAGCAATGGTAAGGTTTCCCAATGGTGAGGAGCCACGGGGTAAACCCGCCATGGTGGACTTCCAACGCTCAAGTGCAGGCAACTTCATATACCATTATCTGCATGTTTTTTACCAAGGAGACCATTCCAAAAAATCCCTCTCCCTGCGATAGATTCACTCATGCAAACAACAGAACGTTCCAGCATTGTCAACCGCACCCTCACCTCGATCGGTCACGAACTTGAAACCGACGAGCACTCATTCGGATGGCTCGAGGACTCCTCATCCATCCGTCACGACGCCGAGGCTCTCCGGCAACGCATGGACGAGAACGGCTACCTCTACATCAAGGGTTTTTTCAATCGCGACATTATCCTCGAGGCCCGCAAGGCACTGCTGAAAACGCTGGAGGCCGGAGATATTTTTGAACCGGGTCACCCGCTTCTCGAAGGTATCCTGAAAAAGGGAGTCCATCCGAAATTCAACGAAACCGCCTGGAAAAACCAACCGACGCTGAACCGCGTCGTCTTCGGCCCCGAAGTCCATGAGTTCTACTCGCGCTTCCTCGGCGGCACGATCCGCCACTTCGACTATGTCTGGCTCCGCACCATGGGTTGCGGTCACGGCACCCCCCCTCATTGCGACATCGTCTACATGGGGCGCGGGACTCATCGCCTCTACACTGCTTGGATCCCCTACGGCGAAGTTCCGCTCGAAGTCGGCGGACTCATGATCCTGGAAAAATCCCATCTCCAGGCCGACCGCATCAAGAACTACCTCGAGTCGGACGTCGACACGAGCTGCACCAACATCCCCGGACACGACGGATGGAAGCATGGCGGCGCCCTCACCAACAACCCCGTGTCGCTCCGTCAGAAATTCGGCGGGCGCTGGCTCACCTCCGAGTTCCAGCCCGGCGACCTGCTCACCTTCCGCATGGACACCATCCACGGCAGTATCGACAACACGACCCAGCGCATCCGCCTCTCCACCGACACACGCTACCAGCGCTCCGACGAACCCGTTGATGAACGCTGGGTGGGAGAGAACCCGATCGGTCATGGCCCCGACGGCAAGCGCGGGAAAATCTGCTAGGGAAGCGCTGATATCAGCGTTTCCTTAGGAAATTCCTCGGAAGCCTGCCTTTGTTGCATCACGGCAATGTACGAAAGGTGGAGAAGGTATAATACCATTTCCATGATTAGAGCAACTTAAGTTGGGTCATAGCCACAAGATGCACAAGAGGCACAGGTTAAATAGCATCTATCCGACTGGGCTCCATCAATTGCGCATCCCTATCTATTCTTAACTTGGGAGACTCCAATCTCTCAAAGCGTGTGCAATTAAAGCGTCTGCCAAATCATATCACCACGAAATAACCTGGTGATCCCGTCCTTCATCCCTCTTGTGCTTTTTTGTGCATCTTGTGGCTACACCTTTTCTAAAACCGCTCTAGGCAACATCGAATGCCGGGAGGCACGATGAAGCCTGTGCGACGCGCTGCCCTTTAGGGGGCGAGGCCATCGGGGATGGCGAGGCAATACAGGGCCTTCGGAAAGGCCTGGATAGATCCCGCAAAGGGGGGGCCCGAAAGGGCGAGCCGAGCATGGTGCGAGCGAGTCAAAAGACCGAGATCAACCAAGCCTGCGGGGACGGGTGCGGAAGACTGTGGTTGATGCCGCAGCCTCGAAGAGGTGGCACCGTCCGCCGGTAGGCGGATGCCATCTCCGAAAGAACCGGCTGATTTCACCGGAATAAGAGTGGAGATGGTATGAGGACGCACTGACGCTGTACGGAGGGATAGTTCCATGGAGTGCCTTTGCGAAGAGGTGCGGCATATTTAAGAGTTGGCCAAGAGTTGTCCGGTGAAGCGTACCAGCCTGAATGCCGCGCTTGTTGCGGATGTCCCGGAGAGCGTTAAAAGTGACGGATGGTAGGGGATTGATTAGGTTCTTGGTTGGATGGAGTCAAGGTTGGGGAGATAACTCCTTACGCTGCCAGAGGAGTGGAGGCCGTCTCCTGCGAAGCAGGAGCACCGCGTAGCGGTGAGGCCGCAACGC
>JBEAOJ010000213.1:0-3876 GCA_041164985.1 Verrucomicrobiota bacterium
GCCCACCACTTCTCGGAGGCCTGACGATACTCCGGGGTGACGGTGCGCTTGTCGGGTCGGGCCGCCACGATGATCCCTACGATGAGTGCGAAAAGCACCCAAAGCCCGACGGCTACCCGCAAAGCCCTGTGCGGCTCAATGGCTCGCAGGGCTTGGAACGGGTTCAAGAGCCTAGGCTTTCAGCGTGACCCCGAGATCGCCGATCTTGCCGAAGTTCAGTCCGGAGAGTGCGGGCGTTTCGGCGGCCATCTGCTTGAAGAGATCCTCGAGTGAGG
Organism: Verrucomicrobiota bacterium; assembly: GCA_041164985.1. Taxonomy (GTDB): domain Bacteria; phylum Verrucomicrobiota; class Verrucomicrobiia; order Chthoniobacterales; family UBA6821; genus UBA6821. The sequence goes on from JBEAOJ010000213.1 coordinate 276, forward strand.
AGGCGCCATCGGCACCGAGTCCCTTGAGCAGGTCGTTCAGGATCTCCCAGTCGTCGCGGGCATGACCCGGAGCATTCAGGGCGCGGTTGAGGCGCTGGAGGCGGCCGTTGATGTTGACCATCGAGCCGCGCTTCTCCGCGGAGGCGCTGCCAGGAAGAACCGCGGAGGCGTGCTTGAGGGAGGCGTTCGGAAGGATGTCGATCACCACGAGCGAGGCGAGCTTGCTCAGGTCGGTCTCGCTCAGGCCGCAATGGAGGGGATTCTCACCGAGGACGATCAGTGAGGTGATCTTGCCGGAGGCGATGCCCGCGGCGATGTCGCCGAGGCGGGAACCGGGCGTCGCGGTGGTGACGCCGAGGAGTTGGGCTCCGCGGGTGTTCGGATTGGCGTCGTCGGAGACAAGGAAGCCGTCACCCTTCTGGGCGCGGGGGCGGATGTCGATCAGGTCGGTGCCGAGGGTCTTGGCCAGGCGCTTCGCAAGGAAGAGCTCCTCGTTGGTCATGCGACCGGAGGCGATGATGGCGGTCCTGCCTTCGCCGTGCTGCTTGAGTGACTCGGTGGCGGCCGCAACAGCCTCCTTCCAGCGTGCACCAGCTCCCTTTACGAGGGGTTCCTTGAGGCGATCCTCGCGGTGGATGTAGGTGTAGTTCAGGCGGTGCGAGTCGGGCATCCAGTAGGCGTTGACCGCCTCGTTCTCACGCGGGGTGATCCGGTGGATCTTGTTCTCGCGGCTGCCGATCACGATGTTGCAGCCGGTGCCGCAGTTCGTGTCGATGGTCTTGGTCTCCTTGAGGAACCAGACGCGCATCTTGAACCGGAAATCCTTGGAGGTCAGAGCGCCGACGGGGCAGATGTCGACGGTGTTCAGAGAGTAGTTGCTGTCGAGCCTCTTGCCGGGGTGGACGGTGAGGGTGGTGTGGCTGCCGCGATCGACGAAACCGAGGCAGTCATCCTTGGCCACCTCCTTCATGAAGCGGATGCAGCGCGAGCAGAGAATGCAGCGCTCGTCGTCGAGGACGATGCGCTCGCCGATGTCGACGTGCTTCGGCTTCTTGACCTTGTTGTCGATGAAGCGGGAGGAGTCGTTGCCGTACTCGACGGAGAATTCCTGCAGGCGGCACTCTCCCGCCTTGTCGCAGATGGGGCAGTCGAGCGGATGATTGATCAGGAGGAACTCCATGACGCCCTTGCGGCACTCCTCGACCAAGGGGGACTTTGTGCGGACCCCGAGACCCTCCGAGACTTCGATGGCGCAGGAGATGGCGGGTCGCGGGCTCCAGTTGATCAGCGGACGGCCGTCGGGTCCCAGTTCGGGCTTCCGGTCGGGTCCCATCTTGGGAGTGCCCATCTCGATGAGGCACATGCGGCAGTTGCCGGGTGAGCTGAGCGCGGGATGGTAGCAGTAGTGGGGCACGTAGCTGCCGCTCTGCATGCAGGCCTCGATGAGGCGGGTGCCCTTGGGGAATTGTTTCCACTCCCCGTCTACCTGGACATTGATCATCGGTACGGCCGGAGCGGCGTTTTCGGTCTTAGGATCGGCTGTGGCGGAAGTGGAGCTCATCGTTGTGTCGGAAAAGGGTTCTCCCGTTTTGGAAAACGGAGCTCCTTTATGGACGCTGACCCGTTTGGGAGCAAGGAAGAAGGCTCGGGCGAGGGTCTGTTTGCAGCAGCTCTCCGCGCGCGGAAAACTGGCGGATGGGGAGGGATTCGAACCCTCGTTACCGATTAAGGTAAACACGCTTTCCAAGCGTGCGCGATCGACCACTCTGCCACCCATCCTTGAGTGGACCCGAAATCCTAGGGAGGGAGTTCCTCCAGAGAAAGGAAAAAGGCGAAAAATGACGATCCACCCCGCCTATCGCCTCCACCGCGGGGTTCATGATAAACCTTTCCGACCATGGATTCCCTCGACGCCCAGCTCCAAGAGCAGCTTGCCTCCCTGGAGTCCCGTGGTCTGCGCCGAAGTCTCAGGGTCATCGGCTCATCCGGCGGGCCCCGCATCACCATCGCGGGGCGGGATTTCCTGAACTTCTCTTCCAATGACTACCTGGGGCTGGCCTCCCACCCCGCCCTCGCCGAAGCGATGGCGGAAGGTGTGCGCCGATGGGGAACGGGAGCCACCGCCTCCCGGCTGATCTGCGGAACGACGGCGGAGCATGCCGCGCTCGAGGAGGAGCTCGCGGCCGCGAAGGGAACCGAGGCCGCGCTGGTTTTCTCCACGGGAGTTGCGGCGGCGACCGGAACGATCCCCGCGCTGGTCGGCCGCGGGGATGTCGTGATCCTCGATAAGCTGGCCCATGCCTGCCTGATCGACGGGGTGCATGCCAGCGGCGCCAAGATGAGGGTCTTCCCCCACAATGATCTGGCCAAGCTCGAGTCGCATCTTCGTTGGGCCCGCGAGACACATCCCAAGGGCCGTCACCTGATCGTGACCGAATCGGTCTTCAGCATGGATGGCGATCTGGCTCCGCTTCGGGAGATCGTGGAGTTGAAAGAGCGCCACGGGGCGACCCTCTTCCTCGACGAGGCGCATGCCGTCGGCGTGCGAGGCCGCGGGGCTCGGGGGTTGGCAGGGGAGCTCGGGCTTGCAGAGCGGATCGAGATCCAGATGGGAACCCTCGGCAAGGCGCTCGGTGTCTCCGGAGGCTACATTGCCGGATCGCGGACGCTGATCGACTTCCTGATCAACCGTGCCAGGAGCTTCATCTTCTCCACGGCCCCCTCGCCTGCCATTGCCGCCGCCTCCCGCGCCTCACTCCGGATCGTGCAATCGCCGGAGGGGGATGCATTGCGGACGCGACTTCAGGAAAATCTTCGCCTCTTTGCCGATGCGATCAAAGCCAAGCTCCCCCCGAGCGCCATCATGCCGCTGATTCTCGGCGGCGAAGAGCGGGCCCTGTCCGAGGCGGCCCGCTTGCAGGAGGCGGGCTTCTTCGTCCCGGCGATCCGCTACCCCACCGTTCCCAGGAACACGGCGCGCCTACGCATCACCCTCAGCGCGGCTCACAATCCAGGCCAGATCCAAGATCTAGCCGCGACTCTTCGGGAGAATGCAAAGGGGTAGGTGGATCGCTCTTCGCTAAATCCCAAATATCAAACTCCGGGAGTCCTTAGGAAAAGCCGGAGGATTACCTTTGAGATTTACCCTTATGAGAGTTTCTCGGGCTCCTCTCGTGTCGGTATGCTAACAAAACACTTTCTGCAGATGAACCAAAATGGCTCCCCTCTCTCACTTTCCAAGCATAGCTAATTTACCATCACCACCGGCAGAGCCGGTGGATTTCTATGTTTGATTACAAGCGTCCGGTTATAAGTCCCACAGCGTCAACTGGTTATTTTTGTGAGGCATATAAGGTTTGAAGTCGGTTTCTGTAAGTAGTTCATGGATAGGCACCTTCTCAAAGGGATGAATGCTCAAAAGCTGGAAGGTTCTGTGGAGTCTGCCGGGGAGTTGGAGCTGCTTGTGAAGGATGGCCACCATGAGGTAAACGGCGACCGCAATCCAGATTTGGGTCTTCACCGCATTGGGGCTCGTACCGAAGTAGTGTTTGATGCGCAGGTGGCCTTTGATCCACTTAAAGAAGAGCTCGATCTGCCAACG
>JBEAOJ010000214.1:0-3438 GCA_041164985.1 Verrucomicrobiota bacterium
GCTTCGGGATCCCGAGATGATCCAGCACCGCGAGATAGCGTGACACCGCATGGTCATTGCCGGAGACAGGAATCCGCTCACCGTGCAGCAGGCGCGCCCCCTCGCGTGCATCGGAAAGCCCGACGATGCGGTATGCTCCGGAGATCCTTGCAAAGAGGGCACTGCGGAGCAGTCCCTGGAGGTCGATCGCCAGGTCGGGTTTCCAGTCACGGAGGGTTCCGAGCCAGGCCACCGCACGGAGCCATCCGGCGACTCCCCGGAACTTGTCACGGGGGAAGAGAACCGTCTCCGAGACTCCGGGGTGCCCCTCGACAAGCGAGCGCCATGCGGGCTGGATGAGCCAGCGCAGCTCCGCGTCGGGCCAGTGCGCGTGGATCGCGGAGACCACGGGGATCGCATGGATGACATCTCCGAGTGAACTCGGCTTCACCAGAAGGATGCGCTTCGGACGGGACACGGGAGAGTTCATGATCCGGTGTGCAGGCGTTCGGCGAGTTTCCCGGGGAGGCCGGCGGCGCGCACTGCGGCGGCGGCGGCCCCGATGTCGTATTCCACGCGGCGCAACCAGAGCCCCGAGCTCTCCTCGTCGTAGATCATGTAGGCGGCCCTGGGATCGCCGTCGCGCGGTTGCCCCACGGAGCCCGCATTGATCAGAAGCTTTCGATCCATGGGGAGCTGGACCCCCTCCCCCTCGTTCCCGAAGAGCAGGATCTCGCCGCTTCCCTTCGCGAAGGCCTTGGGAACGTGGGTGTGACCGATGAAGCAGACCGGGGTGCTCTGACAAGCCAGGCTCATCGCGGCGTCCTCCGCGGTACGGATGTATCCCCAGGAGAGCGGCGAATCGAGCGTGGCATGGACAAGGGTGATGCGGCGGATCTGGCGCTGGACGCGGAGCGAGGCAAGCCACGTCTTCTGCTCGGGATTCAACTGCCGCCTCGTCCACTCGATCGACGCGGCGGCCTCGGGACTGAAATCACCGAGCGGACGCTCGTCGGCGGCGGCCTGGTCATGGTTGCCGAGGATGCAGGCACCCGGCAATGCCCTCACGGTCTCGAGGCACTCCGCGGGATTCGCGTTGTAACCCACCACGTCACCCAGCGTGTAAAACTCCCCGCAGCCATACTCGCGGGCATCGGCTAGAACGGCCTCAAGCGCCTGAAGGTTGGCATGGATGTCTCCCAGGATCGCGCAGCGCATCAGCTTCGGGAACGGGGGGATGGTGACGGGCGCGCGGGGGATGAAGGGGATGCGGCGGGAGTTGGTTCCTTGATCCGTTGGTCGGCGGGGATCTTCAACTGTTCCTCCAGTTTCCGCAGGAAGTTGAGCAGGTTCGGCGCGCGCATCTTGCCACCCTCGTTGTGGAGGAGGAGCAGGCGGTCATACGCCTCCCTTTCACGACCGGGAACCTTGGCCGCCTCGTAGGCGGCGAAGCGCTTGAGGTAGGCGGGTGCGTCGGGGAACGAGGCGGCCTTGGCGAAGGCATCGGCCGCTCCCGAATGATCCTCAACCTTGTCGCGGAGCAGGATCCCAAGCCTCTCCTGAAGCAGGTAGCTGTCGGGATTGTTGTGGATGCCCCTCTCCAGGAAGTCGCGTCCGAGGTCGATGTATTGACGGCGCGCCCGCTCGCGGAGCACCTCGCTCCGCTGCCTGGTGTCCTGAAGGGCGGAGGCGGAGGCATTCCATGCCATGTGCCAGGCGGCGATGTCCCAGTAGAGGAGAGAATGCGGCTGCAGTGTCGTGACGGTGTTGAAGAGGCCGGTCATGCGCCCCCACTCGGTCTTCTCCCAGGCGGTGTGCGCCTCGATCCAGAGGAAGGCCGCAAGGGGCGCGCGGAACCCGCTCAGTGCTGCGAGGAATCCCGACTGGCCGACCTGCTCCCGAAGCGAGATGTCGATGGGCGTCGTCCGGAATCGGGCCTCCTTGGAGAGGCGCTGCAGTTCCATCTGCCAGGGGAGGAGAAGTGCCCCCGCGACCGCAAGCATCAGGATGGCCGCCAGACTGCGGAACGGGTTCATCGCGCCTGTCATGGTGATCAGAGCTCCCTGTTCTGGAAAAGGAAGCAGGCGACGGCGAAGTAGACGGCCGTGTAGACGCCGCCGAGCGCCATGGTCTGCCAGAAGAGACTCATCGGCAGTGCTGTTCCCGCCACGATGTCATCGGTGAGGTTGAAGGCCTGGAGATCCGGGAAAATCAGGGCCACCAGTGCCGTGAAGATCCGGGTCCACCAGTGGATCCCGACCCCGCCCATCCAGTATTCGCGAGCGGTGACCTGCAGGTGCCCGATGAAGTAGGCCGAGGTGGCCACGAGAATCGCAAAGATGCCCGAGGTGGCGAAGGTGGAGATCAGCAGGGTGAGCGAGGCAAGCAGGATTGCCTTCACCAGCAGGATCGCCATCGCCGGGATGAGATCCCAACTGAAAGCCCCCTTCCTGATCGCGTCGAGGGCCGCGGCCAACTCCTGCGGCGAACCCGACAGGGATCGCTGGGTCTCCAACAGCGCGGCCTGCTCCCTCAGGAAAAGCACACCGAGGAACAGCGCCCCCATGACGATCGTGGAGAGGCCCAGGAGGATGACGACGCCGAGAAGTTTGCCCAGCAGATACTCGTGGCGCGGAACCGGCTTGGAGAGGATCGTGAAGATGGTGCGATCCTCGAGATCACGCGGCAGGAGCATCGCCGTGGCCAGGATCGCAAGCAGGCTCAGGAAGACGGACATCGCGCCGAGCGCGACATCCTTGAGCATCTGGAACTCCTCCTGGAACGAGAACTTGGCGAGGAATGCGGAGTTACCAATGACGATGAGCGCAAAGAGAAGAAGGAAATAGAAGACCTTCTGCCTCACCAACTCGGTGAAGGTGTTCCTTCCGATGGCGATGATGCGGGTGGGTGCGGCGGTCATCGTCTGCGGCGTGTGGCGGTTGCCCTGCGCTTCACGACGGGGAAGCGCGTTCCGACATCGTCACCCTCGACGGCCCCCGCGATCATGCCCTTGAGGCGACCATGGGCGATGACGGTCTCAACCCCGGCCTCCACGGCCGTCCGGACGGCGGTGAGCTTGGCCTTCATGCCGCCCGTCGAATGCTCCCCCTTGTCGGGCGTCACATGACGGAATGCCTCGCCGATGTCGGTCACGACAGGAATCCGTGCGGCCCGAGCGGAGGGTGTGCTGCGGCCGAGCAACCCGTCGGCACTGGTAAGCAGGATGAGGAGCCGGGCCTTCACCAACTGGGCGACCTCGGCGGAGAGACGGTCGTTGTCACCGAAGCGGAGTTCCTCGACGGCGACCGAATCATTCTCGTTGATGATCGGGACCACACCGAGTGAGGATAGCAGCTTGGAGAGGGTGATGCTAGCATTGCGACGGCGGCCCGCATCGAAGATGTCGTCATGGGTGAGCAGTAACTGGGCGGGACGCAGTCCGTGGCGCGCGAGATGCCG
>JBEAOJ010000215.1:0-3590 GCA_041164985.1 Verrucomicrobiota bacterium
TAAGAATGAAAGCAACCGGCGCGGGCAGCCGTTTCGGTTTGATCCATTGGACGGAAGGTTGCAGTCAGGCATTCGGGGTCTTGCGCCCCATGATGGTGCTTTCCGCCAAGGTTCAATCACAAAATCGAGCAGTAAGCTCAGTGCATCTATCGAACCCTTGGACCTTCGGCCACCCGTGCGCGTTGCAAGCACTCACGGATTCCGCAGGGGACATTGGATCAAACCTTTCGATCTGCCCAGCGCCGGTTACTTCAATGACTTCATACCGTCACAAAAGACATTTTCAGGACGGTCCCTCTTTCTGTGACTTTTGTGCCTCTTGTGGCCATCAATCCATTGTTTCCTTGGTTCTCCCTCCCTTGATTTGTCTTCACCATTCTGGTGAACGCTCCAGATCGGTTGTCATGGTTCCTTTGCAAAATCCGGGTTAAAACCTTTCCATGCATCCCCCCGAAGCCACCCGATTGTTCCGTGCCCGGACCGTTGTGCCGGTAAGCCGGCCTCCGATCGCGGACGGGGGAGTGGCTGTCCGTGACGGTGAGATCCTCGACGTGGGATCCTGGAACGATCTCATCCGCGGGCATCCCGCCGCGATCCGCGAGGATCTGGGGGAGCGGATTCTCCTGCCGGGTCTCATCAATGCCCACTGTCATCTCGACTACACGATGATGAGGGGGGCGCTCTTCGGCGGGGGATCCTTCTCCGCCTGGATCCAGCGTCTCAATGCGATGCGCCGTTCACTGGACCAACGTGACTACCTCGATGCCATAGCTGCCGGTGAATCCGAGCTTCGCCGATGGGGATGCACCACGGTGCTGAACATCGAGTCGTTCCCGGAGTTGGTGCCGTTTCTTCCCGAATCGTCGATCCGCATCTGGTGGTTCCTCGAAGTCATGGATGTTCGCAGCCGCTTGGAATCGAGCGAGGCTCTGGCGGGTGCGATCCATTTCTTTGAGAAGGGCGGTGAGCGTCGCGGCGGATTCGGTATCTCGCCCCATGCACCCTACACCGTTTCGCGCGATCTCTACGCTCTCTCCGCCTCCTTTGCAGGAAAATACAATCTTCCACTCTGCACCCATTTGGCCGAATCGGACGAGGAGTTGGCGATGTTCCTGAAAGGCGAGGGGGCGCTTCATGAGTTTCTCCGATCGATCGGCCGTCCGATGGATGACTGCGGCGGCAAGTCACCGGTGCAGGCAGTCCTTGGATCGGGGATTCTTCCCGAGGGTTCCCTGCTCGTTCACATGAACATGATCACCGGTGCGGACAAGGATCTGCTGCGGGCCTCGGCCGGTAGGTATCCCGTGATTCATTGTCCCAGGACCCATGCCTTTTTTGAACGCCCCCCCTTCGACTTGGAATTTTATCGAGAGAGCGGCATTCCGTTGCTGTTGGGCACCGACAGCCTGGCCAGCAATGAGGATCTCGACATGTTCGCCGAAATGAGGGCGATGCAGTCCTCCTTTCCGGGGCTCGATCCCGCGGAAATTCTCTCCATGGTGACCACCCGCCCTGCGGCGGCCATCGGGTTGGCGGGAAGGCTCGGCGAGCTTGCTCCCGGTGCGATGGCCGATTTCATTGCCATTCCCGATCAAGGGGAGGGGAGTGAACGCGCGACTGGAATCGCCGAGAGGATACTGGCCAACCGCATGCCTCCGGATGTATGGATTGCAGGGCACCGATGAAGAATTCCCCCGAGATCCGAGTCAGTCCCGCACCAACACTACCGCGTTGGCTGCCCGGCGCCGTTCTTACCTTGGTGCTCGCGATCGTTGCAGGCGTCTATGCCCAGGTCTGCACGTTCGAGTTCCTCCCGTTCTGGGACGACGATACCAATATCCACCGGAATCCGCTCTACGCGCCTCTTTCCTGGGAAAGTGTCGCCCTCTTCTGGAAAGGCCCCTTCCAACAACTCTATATCCCGGTCACCTATTCGGTCTGGGCCGGGCTTGTGGCTCTCTCCCGGATCGTTGCGGGGACCACCGTGAGCTTCGGTCCGATCAACGGTACCATTTTTCACGGAACCAACCTGCTGGCGCACCTGCTTTCTGTCGCGATGGTCTTTTTGATCCTGCGCAGGTTGTTGGGTGCGGCGTTCGGGAAGGATGGATCCATGCCCCTGCGGCTTTTGCTGGCATCTGCGGTCGGGGCGCTGGTCTTCGGTTTGCATCCCGTACAGGTGGAGACGGTGGCCTGGGTTTCGGGTCTTCGTGATCTTCTTGGCGGAGCCCTCTCCCTTGCCGCGATCGCATGTTTCCTCTCCTGGTTGGATCGCGGAACCGCATCCGCCCCCTCGTCCCGTTGGAACTGGCTCCGTTATGCGGCGGCCACCCTTCTGCTTCTTCTGGCATTCGGTTCCAAGCCGGGAACCGTGGTGACCCCGGCGCTGACGCTTCTCTGCGGCGGGTGGCTGATCCATTCGCGCGGATCCTCATGGAAACCGCTCCTGATGCTGATTCCTTGGTTTCTGCTGGCCGTGGCCGAGGTCGTGATGACTTCCCACTCCCAGCCCGCCGCGGAGCTTGCCCGTTCCCTTGTTCCCGTCTGGGCCAGACCGCTTGTCGCCGGTGATGCCCTCGCGTTCTATCTTGGAAAACTTCTCTGGCCGCTTCCGCCGTGGGGGTTGTGCGCGGATTACGGGCGCTCTCCGAATTCCCTCTTTGAGGCAGGGATCCTCTTCTGGAGTTGGCTGATTCCGGCCGCGCTGGTCGCCCTCCTTTTCTTTGTCAGAAAGCTCAGGATTTTCCTGCTTCCGTGCGCCTTGCTGGCTGTCGGTGTCCTGCCCACCCTGGGTCTTATCCCTTTCAACTTTCAGGTCGTCTCCACCGTCAGCGACCGGTACCTCTACCTTGCCATGCTCGGTCCCTCCCTAGCCTTGGCATTGGTTTTCTGCCGTTACCATTCACGGATCGTTTCGGGTTTGGTTTTCATTCTTTTGACTGCTTGGCTTGTGTTTTCCCTGATCCATCTCCCCGTCTGGAGGGAGGGGACAACGTTGTTTCCGGCCATTCTCGAGAGGAATCCCACCAGTTGGAAATCCCGCCACAATTACGCCTGCACCCTCGATGCGCAGGGGAAACTTCCCGAGGCTCTCCGCGAGTTCACCGAGGCGATCCGTCTCCGACCCAGCAATGCCGAGGCCTATAATGATGTGGGCCTGACCTTGATCAAAATGGGGCGTCGAGAGGATGCGATCATGGCATTCCAGCAGTCGCTTCAGGTGCGGGCCACTCCTGGAGCCGCCCGGAATCTTGCCGTCGTGTTCCTGATGAACGGTGATCCGGTACGGGCGGCCGAAGTCTACCGTCTGGCCATGCAGATCGATCCGGGTGATCTCCAGAACCAGCGTTCCCTGGCATGGTTGCTCGCCACGCATCCCGACAGTAATGTCCGTAACGGCAGGGAGGCCGTCGAACTTTCGCGTCAGATCGTGATCGCCACCAACGGCCAGCTGCCGCTCTTTCTTCTTACCCTGAGCGCCTCGCTTGCGGAATCCGGGGACTTTGACCAAGCGGTTCAGGTTGCTGCGCAGGCAGTGGCGGCATACAGGGGGGCCGGCGATCCGAAAATGGCGGAGATGGTGGAAGGAA
>JBEAOJ010000216.1:0-5128 GCA_041164985.1 Verrucomicrobiota bacterium
CGCGGCTCTTCCCAGAGCCTTGGTTGTAACATTTTCACTTTTTAACTCTTTTAACGCCTCCCATGATCTCAGCAATTCCCAATGCAAATTCCGGGATAAACACAGTTTCTGCGGATGAACCGAAGAGCGGCCATGCCGAAACGTCCATGAATGTTTTTTCCAAAGTCAAAAGTCAGTCTTGCGCGGTAGCGCGTTGGCTGAACCATCTTGTTCGCGTTCTGTTCATTGCGAGATTGGTATCACGACGGTTCCTGCGAGTTTATCATGCCATCCCTGCTTGCGCTTATCGAATGCCACCCAAAAAAAGCCTAGTCCTAGTGGGATCGCAGAAATAAAATATCCAACATATCGGATAACCCATTGCTTCATAGTTGGTTTCTCTCCTGTTTTGGCATCAACAATTCTTGCTTTAACTGCCATTTTCCCGGGGGTCGCCTGCCTCCATATCCAAAAGCCGATAATCATGAATATTGGAGTAATCCATGTGATGATGAAATCTGCTGGGCCAGCGACAAATCCTGTTTCGTCGAGGTCAAAATAACTCCATCCGTAAATCGCAATCAACGATGGGTAAAGCACCAGGCAGAGCAGGATGCAATCAATGAATGTAGCACCGACTCGTTTCCAAAAACCGGTGAATGATGTAATTGGTGTATTCATATTATTTGCGAACTTATTCTAGAAGTGCCCCTCTCCTTTCAGAGCCCTTATGTGTCCTAATGCAATTATTGGGTCAATGTAAAGGGGCCAGAAGGATTTACGGGTAAAGCTGAGGGAAACAGGCGTTTTTAGGCTGCAAAGACCAATCCGAGGGTGATCCAATGAGGCAGCCACTGCAGGGGGTTCTGGCATCGGAGCTGAATTGGCGATGGAGTCACTCTGTGATCCAGTTTGCGAGTGCGCAACATGCAGTAGGTTTGCAGGTTCCGGCCTTTCTTGGGGGTGGCGAACGGGGCTTTCCAAGTCGCCACTACTCTGATTTCCTCTAGGGCTTGCCAAAAAAGAGGCGAGCTTCTCCTCCTATTTTCCAACAGCCAACACACCCATGACCACCACACTGCGCAAAACGAAGATCATCTGCACCCTCGGCCCCGCGACGGAGTCACCCGAGCGCCTGCGCGAGATGATCCTGGCCGGAGCCAACATCTTCCGGCTCAACATGAGCCACGGCCAGCATGACTGGGTCCGCAAGATCGTCCCCACGATCCGCAACATCGCCGCCGAACTCGACATGCCGATCGGCATCCTCCTCGACACGCAGGGTCCCGCCGTGCGCACCGGCGACCTGCCCACCAAGCTCAACCTCAAGGTGGGGGACACCATGGAGTTCACCGTCCGCGGAGCCCGCAGCGAGGAACTCTACTCGGTCAATGTCAACTACGACGGCCTGATCGACGACATCAACGAGGGCGACGTCGTCCTCGTCGACAACGGAGTCATTCACCTCAAGGTCCTCTCCAAGATCAACAACCGCATCCGCTGCGAGGTCCTCACTCCGGGCGAACTCGGATCCCGTCGCCACATCAACCTCCCCGGGGTGAAGGTCAACCTCCCGCCCCTCACCGAGAAAGACATGGCCGACGTCGCCGTCGGGGCCGAGGTCGGGGTGGATTTCGTCGCCCTGAGCTTTTGCCGCGAGCCCTCCGACATCGTCGAGATGCGCCGTGTGCTGGCCTCGCACGGAAGTCAGGCCCGCGTCATTGCCAAGATCGAGGACCAGAGCGCGGTGAAGCTCATCAACGAGATCATCAGGGAGACCGACGCCGTCATGATCGCACGCGGCGACCTCGGCATCGAGTGCCCCATGGAGGAACTACCCATCATCCAGCGCCGCATCCTCAAGGCCGCACTGAAGATCGGCAAGCAGGTCATCGTCGCCACCCACATGCTTGAGTCGATGATCGAGAACCCCGTGCCGACGCGCGCCGAGGTGACCGACGTGGCCAACGCCGTCTTTGAGCAGGCCGATGCCATCATGCTCAGCGGGGAGACCACTGTCGGGAAATACCCCGTCGACTGCGTGAAGGTGCTCGACCGGATCGCCCGACGCATCGAGCGCAGCGGCAGCGCCCACTTTGCTGACCAGACCTCCCTCATCACCCCCCGCCAGAAGACCGCGCACTCCGGCGTCGTCCTGGCGAACTCCTTTCCCAACGCCTCGCTCCTCGTCCTCACCCGTCACGGGCACATGGCCGACTACACCAGCCACATCAGGCCCGAGCATGCCCCCATCTACGCGTTCACTCCCTCCGAGGTGACCGCCCGTCACCTCACGCTCAATTGGGGCGTCATCCCCTTCATCATGCCCTTCGGCGCCACCCCGGAGGAATCGGTGAAGAAAGCCGAGGAACTCCTTCTTTCCCGTGGACTTCTCAAGCAGGGCGAGCAACTCATCGTCATGAGCGACATCGTCGAGGGGGAGGAGAAGTTTGATTCCATCCAGCTCCGCAAAATCTAGAGCGGGTTGTTAGGGAAGCGCTGATTAAATCCTCTATGCGATTTATTCAGCGCTTCCTTAGGGTCTTTCTGGAAATTCGGCAGAGCCGCGTGGAGGGTATTTTCCCTTCAGTCAAGGAGGGAAGAAGGCGGCAATACCCGGACGGTCTTGACCCGTCCCAACCGATGCCGGCCAAAACGGAAAGCCTTCCAACCCCTTTGGTGGCCGCGCAAGGGTGGATCATTAAGAGCAAGAGGGTGTGAGGTCTGAGAAAGACGTAAAATTTCTGGATCACCCGTTAAAATTCAGAACCCCCGCGCTGAAATCGGCGTGGGGTTTTTTTGTTTAGAGATTCGCCGGTTTCCGCGTTGGGATGAGGCTATTCCTTTCTCCCCTTCATCCCTGTGCAATTCACCTCTGCGCTCTTTACGGCCTTGGCGTGAAACTTCTTCCCCCTTCAGGGCTTGGCTTTGGAGCCTGGTTTTTGGTCTACTCTCCGGTTCTATGGCGACGCTCAATTCCAACTACCTCAAGCTCAAGGCCGGCTATCTCTTTCCCGAAATCGCGCGGCGCGTGAAGGCCTTCACCGAGGCAAATCCCGAAGCCGCCTCCCGGATGATCCGGTGCGGCATCGGTGATGTCACCGAGCCGCTTCCCTCCGCGGTCCGCGAGGCGATGCACGCCGCCATCGACGAGATGGGAACCCACGGGGGATTCCACGGCTACGGACCCGAACAGGGATACGAGTTTCTCCGCACCGCGATCGCCCAGCACGATTACCGGGACCGGGGTCTCGACGTGGCGGATGACGAGATCTTCGTTTCCGACGGCTCGAAGTGCGACGGGGGCAACATCCTCGACATCCTTGGCGACGACAACCGCATCGCCGTCATGGATCCCGTCTACCCTGTCTACGTCGACACCAATGTCATGGCCGGCCACACCGGCGAGGCCAACGAGGATGGCTCCTACGCGGGCATCCTCTACCTCGAGTGCAACGCCGCAAACGGGTTCGTCCCCGCGATCCCGGAGGAGAAGGCCGACATCGTCTACCTCTGCTTCCCGAACAATCCGACCGGGGCCGTGGCCACGCGCGCACAGCTCGAGGCATGGGTCGCCTATGCCCGCAAGCACGGCTCGATCCTCCTCTATGACGCAGCCTACGAGGCCTTCGTGAACGATCTCTCCGTGCCCCGCTCCATCTACGAGATCCCGGGTGCGCGCGAGTGCGCGATCGAGTTTCGCAGTTTCTCCAAGAACGGCGGTTTCACCGGCACCCGGTGCGCTTTCACCGTGGTCCCCAAGAACCTCACCGCACTCTGCTCCAACGGCGAGCACCGCCCGATCCACCCCCTCTGGCACCGCCGCTTCACGACTAAGTTCAACGGCGTCAGCTACATCACCCAGCGCGGCGCGGCCGCACTCTACAGCGAGAAGGGCCGTGCCGAGGTGGCGGCTCTCATCAGTCACTACATGGGGAATGCAGCGATTCTGCGCGAGGCTGTCGAGGCGGCGGGTCTCAAGGTCTACGGCGGTGTGAATGCCCCCTACATCTGGGTCCATGGTCCTGCGGGTCAGACCAGTTGGCAGATCTTCGACCGGATGCTCAACGAGGCCAATATCGTCGTCACCCCCGGAAGCGGCTTCGGTCGCGCCGGCGAAGGCTACTTCCGTATCTCCGCGTTCAACAGCCGCGAGAAGGCTCTCGAAGCCGCCACCCGCATCAAGGCGATGAAGTGGTGAATGGGAGTTAGGAGCTAGGAGCTAGGGAAAACCCTCCGCATCCTTGGTGTGAAAGCCGTCCGGCCTCCTAACAGTCTAACAGTCTTCAGCCTATCCAGCTGAGTTGCCGGCAAGCCGGCAACTCTCAAGCAACCAGCGAGTCGAGGTAGGCCGAGGGCTCGTAGCCCTCGATCAGCACTTCCTGCTGGTCGCCGCGCTTCATCCGGACCTGCTTCACGAGGATTTCCGGGGTCTTGTGCGGGGCGAAGAGGATGTCGTCGTGGGTGGCGTGGCTTTTTTCGGCGAACATGGAGGGGACGAGATGTCCTCCGAGATGGTCGCTGCGGCCGGTGGCCACATGGACGGTGCCCCGGACCTTCTCATCCTGGATGTCGCGTCCGCTGACGGGAAGCAACTGCGTGCCGAGACCGAGTTCGCCGAGTTCGCCGGTGACGGGATCCGAGGAAAGCTTGGCATTGTGGGCGGCGATGGTCGCGGCATTCCCCTTGATGAGTTCAGCCTTCACGATGCGGCCACCGGTGACGGTCATGAGACCCAGGGTGCCGTCCTCGTATTTGTGGGGGAAGGCACCCTCGGCGCCCTCGGGTACAAAGTAGACTTCACCCGCAGGCAGATTCGCGACATCGGGCTCGTCGCCGAGGCAGAGACCGTGACTCTTCTGGGCTTCCTGCCCGTTGAGGATGAGGCGAAGGAGATGATCCTTCCCTTCGCAAGCGAACTCGATCTCGATCCAGTCAGCCTTGGTGACCCCCTTGCGGAGCTTCTCCGCCTCGACGCTCACATCGTTGTAATCGACAGCCAGTCCGCTTGAGAGGATCACTTCGTTCACCCCGTGAAGCGTGGCGCCGCGGAAGCCGTACTGCTTGGCAAAGGCGGTCAGAGGCGCGGTGGCCGAGAATGTGGAGATGCAGAGGATGATGTCGTAGTTCGGGTAGACATCCTTGGAGA
>JBEAOJ010000217.1:0-3639 GCA_041164985.1 Verrucomicrobiota bacterium
ACTTCCTCAGTGCCAGGGACATGCTTGATTCCTTGTAATACTCTCTCTTTTGCTTTTTTGTTGGTCTTCATGGTGGATGGTTGGTTGTTGCCTTCTTCCGGCCCTGCCTTGTGGCAGTTCAGCCGACCATCCGCCATCAACTTTTAACGCTCAAAAAAAACGCGGCCCCATCCATGAGCATCGTCATACCCGCTGCTACGGCAGCCCTCGGATGACCCGTCAGCTTCAGGCCTTGGGCCTTCCCTGCTCGGAAAACCGGGTTGCCAGACTCATGCGTCAGGCAGGCCTACGGGCCCGTCCACGCCGTCCCTACCATCCCCGAACGACCCGGCCGGATCATGCCGCCCATCCTTCCCCCAACCGGCTGGCCAAGGCCCCCGTGGCGCAATCTCCCGGCACCCATCTGGTCAGCGACATCACCTATGTCCCCACCAAGGAGGGCTGGCTCTATCTGGCCGTTGTCATGGATCTCTTCAGTCGCCGGATCCTCGGCTGGAAGCTAGCCGAGTCACTCCACACCCCGCTGGTCACAGCGGCCCTCAGGAAGGCAATGAACTCGGGCCTGGTCCAACACAACGCCCTCTTCCACTCCGATCGGGGCTGCCAGTACTCCGCCTCCTCCTGCCGGGAGTTCCTTGCCCATCATCGCCTGATCCAGAGCATGAGCGCCGCCGGTTACTGTTATGACAATGCCTTCGCCGAAAGCGTGTTCGCATCGCTCAAATCCGAACTCCTCCACGATGGTTTACCCTTCGAATCAAAACGAGAGGCTGCAACCGCCATCTTCGATTACATCGAATGCTTCTACAATCGCCGCCGACTCCATAGCTCCCTGGGATACCGCTCCCCGGACGACTTCCTTCGTCAGCACTTCCAAAATCTCAACCCTACACTAAACTAATTACCAACCCTCTGCTCTCCACCTATCCATTTTATCGGGGGAAGATCACCTTGCTCCGGTTCCTCCAGACATGCTGGGACTATGATTTCTCTGAACTTGCCATCCCAAAGAATAAGAGCGGGATGCTCCGGATCCACGTTGTAACGCTTTAACTTTTTAACTCTTTTAACGATGCTTTCATCTTGTGATCGGTTCCGAATGCATATTTTGGGTTAAAACACGAAGGGATGGGAGCTCGATTCCAAGGAACCGGGTGAAAATCCAGAGTTCCTGATTTTCCCTCTTCATAATTCATCCCTCATCCTTCATCCTTTCCAGATGAAGCCCTCCTCCCCTTACGAGTTCCTCAAGTCACTGCTCAACACCCCCTCCCCCTCGGGATTCGAGACGCGGGGGCAGAAGGTCTGGGTCGATTACGTGAGCCGGTTCGCCGATTCGGTTGAAATCGACTCCTACGGGAACGCCTACGCGACGCTCAATCCCAAGGGTGATCCGACCGTGCTCATGAGCGGCCACGTCGATGAACTCGGCTTCATGGTTTCCCATATCTCGGAGGAGGGATTCCTCTCCATCAAGGGGATCGGCGGCGTCGATAATACACTTGTCCGCGGCCAGCGGGTCACGGTCCACGGCGCCAAGGGATCTGTTCCGGGCGTGACGGGACTCCTCGCTATCCACCTGCAGGAACCGGATGACAGGAAAAAGGTTCCCGACCTGCACACGATGCACGTGGACATCGGCGTCTCCTCCCGCAAGGAGGCTGAAAAACTGGTCTCCATCGGGGATGCAATCACCTACTCGGCGGAGTTCCAGAAACTCGCCGGGGGACGCTTCGCCGCGCGCGGTTGCGACAACAGGATCGGCGCCTGGACGGCGGCGGAGGGACTCCGGCTTGCCTCGCTCAAGAAGGGATCACTCAAGGCGAAGGTCGTCGCCGTCTCCACGATCCAGGAGGAGAACGGCCTCTACGGCGCATCGATGGCCGGCTACCGGGTCCACCCCGATGTCGCCCTCGTGGTGGACGTCACCCATGCCACCGACATCCCGAACTGCTCCAAGGCGAAGCATGGCGAGGTCTCCATGGGGAAAGGCCCCGTCATCAGCCTCGGCAGCGTCAACCATCCCGTCGTCAATGCGCGCCTCCGTGAGGCCGGCAAGAAAGCGGGCATTCCCCTGCAGGTCGAGGTGAACCCCCGATGGACCGGCACCGACGCCGATGCGATCTTCAAGCAGAAGGGTGGTATCCCAACGGTCTCCATCGGCGTCCCGAACCGCTACATGCACTCGCCCGTCGAGATGATCCAGTATTCCGATCTCCAGCAGACTGCCGAACTGCTCGCCGCCTTCGCCCTCTCGGCAAAGAAAGGGGAACGCTTCGGGGTGAAGCTCTGAGAAGACTAAAGGCTGAAGTCTGAGGCCTCATCTGGAAAAATAAACCCGGATGAATACCAGACTGGGACTGACCACCTTCCCACCTTCAGGAGGCAGCGGATGTCTCTTCCGGACGATTCCGGTAGGCGATCCTGGAGTGATGCATGCTGCCGAGTGAGGAGACCAGGGAGTCGGCGATCGACTGCAACTGACATAGGGTGACCGGGGCCTCGTCGTACTGGCCATCCTCGATCCGGTCGGCAAGGATGCCGTGGACAAGATCGTCGAGTCGCTGGGGTGTCGGTCTCTCGAGACTCCGCGAGGCGCTCTCGGCGGCATCCGCCAAGCCAAGGATCACGGCCTCGATGGTCTGCGGCTTGGGGCCCGGGTAACGGTAGCTCTCCTCGTTGACCTTGGGAATGTCCTCGGGGCGGACATTCATGAGACTCCCCCCGGAACGGGCGTCACGCTCCTGACGGCAGGCCCGCTGATAAAAATACTCCACCAGCGTGGTGCCGTGATGCTGGCGGATGAGATCGATGATGTGACGGTTGAGCTTGTTGCGCAGGCCCAGATCGACCCCCTCCTTGACGTGCGAGAGGATCACCAGGGCACTCATGGTCGGGGTGAGTTCGTCGTGGGGATTCGGACCGGCGGGGATGTTCTCGGTGAAGTACTCCGGCTTGACGAGCTTGCCGATGTCGTGGAAATAGGCTCCGACGCGGCAGAGGGTGGCGTTGGCACCCACTTTTTCGGCACACGCCTCGGCGAGGTTGGCCATGGCAAGCGAGTGGTGGTAGGTGCCGGGGGCCTCGAGACTGAGACGACGCAGGAGCGGATGGTTGAGATCGGCCATCTCCAGCCAGGAGATCTCGGTGGTGATCCGGAAGAGTTGCTCAAGCATCGGGAGAGAGCCGCTGACAAGCACGGCGGTAAGAATGCCGGTACCAAGAGCGGTGGCGCATTCCATGCCGATCTTCCACCAATCATTACCCCGCAGGGACTCCCAATGCACGGGTCCGATCACGCCCGTGGAGAGCGAAAGGATGCAGATGGAAATGCCGGAGTAGAGACCCGCACGGAGAAGGCGGGAACGGCGTCTCACGCGGAGGGTCGAAAGCACGGCCACCATCCCGCCGGTGAGAGCCAGCAGGAGCGGCGCCGGATCGGACTCCCCGCGGAGGATCATCCACCAGAGGGCACCGGCCAGGGCAGCCCAGAATCCGGTCGGCGCGCCGAGCAGGACGGAAAGTGCAAGCGGTGCCAGCGCGTAAGGGACGAGCAGCGGCAGATAACTCTCCCCGAGATAACCCTCGTCAGCCTGCCTCAGGAGGATGGCGCCGATTCCCAGTTGCAGCAGGATGAGG
>JBEAOJ010000218.1:0-4063 GCA_041164985.1 Verrucomicrobiota bacterium
ATCATGCTGCTGCTTTCCGCCTGCGCCTCCTACGACGGTCGTCTGAATTCCTCGACCACCCGGTATCTCGGCACCGACGGCACCATCGTGACCAAGACCTCCACCGCCTCCCTTGCCGACAGAATCTCCTATTGGGCAGGGGAATGCTCCAGCGGCCCCTCCACGATCGTCATCGATATCAGCGACCAGAAGCTCTACTACTACAAAGGAGGCAAGTTGGTCGGCATCTCGGCCGTCTCCACAGGCCGCGAAGGGCATGATTCCCCCATCGGCAATTTCAAGGTTCGCAAGAAGGAGAAGGAGCATGCCTCCAATCTCTACGGAGATTTCGTGGATGCCTCCGGCAACGTGGTCGTCAAGAATGTGGATGCCAAGAAGGACAAGCCGCCCGCAGGGACCCATTTCCAAGGTTCCTCGATGCCATGGTTCATGGAATTTGCCAACGGAGTCGGCATGCACACCGGCTTCCTGCCGGGTGTACCCGACTCCCACGGCTGCATCCGACTCCCCGACCGCATGGCCAAGACCTTCTTCGAAGTCACGCCGATGGGAACTCCCGTCACCGTTCAGCCCTAGGAAACTTACTTCCCTAACTGAGTGATGGCCACTGCGGATGGCCACCCTCTTTTCTAAAAAACTCCGGCACTTCGAACGGGTGCCGTTTTCCCCCTTCATCATTTATCATTCATCATTCATCCTTTTCTCCTGATGTCCTCCTCACCCCTTACCGTTCCCGTGGCACTTCAGGACTCACCGTATGAAATCCTGACCGGTGTGGAACTGCTCGGGCAGGTTGGGAAGCTTGCCGCCAAGGTCATCAAACCATGTCGCAGCGTCGTCATCACCGACGACAGGGTCGGTCCGCTCCACGCTGAAAGACTCCTGACCTCGCTCAGGGAGGCGGGATTCGAAGCATATCTGCTCAGCGTTCCGGCCGGTGAAGCTTCCAAGTCGATGGAGGTTGCGGCGGGCCTCTGCGACCGCTTGATCGAACTGGGCCTCGATAGGAAAAGCGCCGTTTTTGCACTTGGCGGCGGCGTCATCGGCGACCTGGCCGGCTTCGTCGCTTCCGTTCACTACCGGGGCATTCCCGTCATCCAGATTCCGACAACCGTCGTCGCCCAGGTCGACAGCTCCGTCGGTGGCAAGACGGGAGTGAACAGCCCCCTGGGCAAGAACCTCATCGGCACCTTCCACCAGCCCCGCTTGGTCGTGGCTGACACTTCCCTGCTTGCAACTCTTCCGGAACGAATCTTCCGCGAAGGTCTGGCCGAGGTCATCAAGCATGCCGTGATCGCCGATGCCACGATTCTTGATGAACTCCCTCCCAAGGATGGTGCCAGGGGCGCGAACCTGCCCTCACTCATCGCACGGAATGTCGAGATCAAAGCGAAGATCGTCGCGGAGGATGAGTTTGAAACGAAGGGAACCCGCGCCCTTCTTAACTTCGGACACACCATCGGTCATGCCGTCGAGTCGGTTGCCGGCTACGGCACCCTCTCCCACGGCGAGTGCGTGGCGATCGGAATGATTGCGGCCCTCGACCTCTCCGTCCGCATTGCAGGCCTACCGCAGGAGCAGGCCGACCGCGTGAAGGGTGTCATCACCGCATGCGGCCTTCCCCGTGCCATTCCCTCAACTCTGCCCGTCAAAGAAATCCTCGCCGCCCTTGGGCGTGATAAGAAATTCGATGCTGGGGCCATCCGCTTCGTGCTCACCAAGGAACTCGGTTCCGCCTTCGTCAGCGACAAGGTCACAATCGCCGATGTCACCGCCGCCATCGAAGGATTGAGGACTTATAAAATCTCATCCTCTCGCCACGGTCACGGCGCAGACTTCAGCCGCTCCGGCCTCCATGAGGACGGCGGCGCAGGCATCAAGGGTCGATCCGGTCGTGCTGACATCATCCACCAGCAGCAGGCAGGCGTCGGGCGGCAGTTCCCTCCCCTTCGCTAGGTCAAAGGCCCCCTCCAGGTTCTTCATCCTGGCGGCACGGTCAAATCCCGCCTGAGGCGCCGTGGGACGGGTGCGTTTCAGATACTCCCTCACCGGGATGCCGAGCCGCTTCCCCAGATGGGTCGCCAGAAGCGCCGACTGATTGAACTCACGCTCCCGCTCGCGGTGTGAGTGAAGGGGAACCGGCACGATCGCGTCGAAATGCTTCCCGTTGAGCCTCGGATCATCAAGAGCCGCTCTCAGCAGGGGAGCCAGCGGTCGAATCAGCGACTGGTCTCGTCCATACTTGAAGCGCTGGATCAACTCCCGGACGAGCCCCTCGTAACGGCACGCCCCGACGATCACCGAGAGATGCCAGCGACGCCCCTCGCAGTTGGGACACATCAGCATGCCCGTCATCGTGTGGGAGCAGACCGGGCAACAATTCGCGGACGACGGCACAATCCCCCTCCTGCATTCCGCGCAGAGCGTCTGCATGTTGGTGGAGTTCTCCGGGTCGTTGGGAAGGATGCTACAGCCGCAGGCAGCGCAGTGCGGCGGGTAGAGAAGATCGATAACGCCTCCCCCAAATGTCCCCATGAACGTTCCCATGAACGTTTCAATAAAACGCCGCACGCATCCGGCAAGCCCTCCGGAGATCATTCCCTGTCTACCTCCAATCGCTTTCCGGCGGCGTGGGGCGCTTCCGGAGCAGAACCGCGGCCAGGAATCCCGCCAGCAGAAGAGCGGCCAGCGGCAGGAGTCCCACCGGCACGGCGCCGCTGCACTGGGCAGGACCGACGAAGGGCAACAACGCATCCGGTGGAACCAACCGGAAGGATGCAGCCTTGTTGAAGAGTTGCTGACCCAGAATGAAAACGGCGTGGAGCCCGACCGCTGCATGGAGCGAACCGGTACGCAATTTCAGCCATCCCAGGATCAGCCCCGCGATGAAGAGCGTCGTGAAAGCCAGCGCCAGCAGCGGAAACGAAGGCAATGCAGACCCCGCAGCGGCCAGCACCGCAAGACCGCTCCACCAGTGAACGGGAAGAGCAGTTCCCGACCCGTGCGGAAGATTCAGGAAATGCACGGCCGCGAAGAGGATCGCGGAAACGGTGACGGCGACCGGAGAAATGGTGACCCGCCGCAGGAAGCCGAGCAGCACACCGCGGAAGAGGAACTCCTCGAGCACCGAGACCGCGACGGCGGTGACCAGGATCCTGGGAAGAGAGCGGAGCAATGCATGGAACCATCCCTCATTTGCCACGAAGGCACCCGAGAGGAGCAGGATCGGCAGCAGGAGAGCCATGCAGAGCAATCCCGAGGCGATGCCGGTTCCTAGATCCCTCCAAGGTCGTGGGTTGCGGATAAGACCAAACTCTCCCAGGGAACGGATGCGTAGGGATCGCAGAAGCGGTAAGAGCAGGATGATCGCCGAGACCTGCAGACTGCGTGAGAGATAACGGTGGAAGGGCATGCCCTGCACCTGGCCGACCAACCCGTGGAGCTGGTCGGAGGGAAGCAACTGGATCAGATGCCAGGCCTGGGGTGCTGCCAACGCTCCTGAAAGGAGGAGGGCGAGCAGGTAGAGAAAGATCTTCCCGAGGGGACTCACGCAGGGGAAACTAACACCATAAGCCATGAGAGGAAACCATGAATGGACGGTCCGCGACGAGGATGGCGTGAAACGCGAACTCCGGGTCATCAAGGAAGCGGGACTTTTCCGCTTCCAGAGCAAGCGCGCCGACGAGGAACGCTGGACCTACTTCGATAACAAGAAGACCAAGCCACCCGCGGCCGATGTCGAGGGACTCATCGATGTTCTCGAGCGGAAATACCAGCGCAAGCGCGCCCCCTACAGCGACCTCCTCCTGGCGAAGAAAATGCTCTCGGACTTGGCTTCCAGGAGCTTGGAAACAAGCCCCACGGAAGCGACGCGGAAGACGATGACTTAGTCATAGCGCCGGAGGGGCGGCACCGCCCGCCGGGCGGCGGATGCCATCAACTAGGGCCTGTTAAGACTAAAAGGCAGGTGGCGGTGCCAGGAGTTTTGTTGTCAGGCGAGGCGCATAAGAGAGGCAATACCCTTGCGGTCTTGCCTCTCTTGGGCAACGAAGCATGGCGGCAA
>JBEAOJ010000219.1:0-3175 GCA_041164985.1 Verrucomicrobiota bacterium
CCTGGCAAATGCGGCTCCAGTAACTTCCAGGTTCGATCAGTTATGTCGTGACGATGAAGGGCGCTCTCTTTGTTCATCCGCTCCCTCTATCAATAATCCTATCTCGTGACGACACTATTTAGGGCTCAGGATTTACGATCCGATCACTGGGATGATGCGCGAATAGCTTGCAGCGTTCAGGCCTTTTGCCTTCATAATTCATCATTCATAATTAATCTTTTTCTCTCATGCGCATTCTCTCAGGTATCCAGCCGACGGGCCTTCCCCACCTCGGCAACTATTTCGGCATGATGAAGGCCGCCATCGAACTGCAGGAACAGGGAGAGGCCCTTTACTTCATCGCCGATCTTCACGCCCTCACGACGGTCCGGGATCCCGAGGCCCTGCGTCGCAACTCGCGCGAGGTGGCGATCGACTTCCTTGCCTGCGGCCTCGATCCGGCCAAGGCCTGCCTCTTCCGCCAGAGCGACATCGCCTGCATCCCCGAACTCGCCTGGATCCTCTCCACGGTCACACCCATGGGCCTTCTGGAGCGCTGCCACTCCTACAAGGACAAGCTTGCCAAGGGGCTCCATGCCTCGCTCGGCCTCTTCTCCTACCCCGTCCTCATGGCCGCCGACATCCTGGCGTACGACAGCGACGTGGTCCCCGTCGGCAAGGACCAGAAACAGCACCTCGAGGTCACCCGAGACATCGCGGTCAAGATCAACGAACTCTACGGCGAGATCTTCAAGCTTCCCGAGCCGCTCATCCGTGACGAATCCGCGGCGATCCCGGGAACCGACGGGGCCAAAATGAGCAAGAGCTACGGCAACACCGTGGAACTCTTCCTCGAGGAGGGGGCACTGAAGAAAAAAATCATGGCGATCCAGACCGACTCCACACCCGTCGAGTCGCCGAAACCGGTCGAGGGCTCCGCGATCCTCGGCATCTACCGTCATGTCGCCTCCCCCTCCGACTACATGGCCATGGAGGCCGATTTCCTCTCCGGAGGCATCGGCTACGGTGACTTCAAGAAGCGCCTCCTTTCGGCAGTCCGCGATTACTTCGCCCCGATGCGTCGGCGGAGGGATGAATTCGCCTCCGACCCCGCCGAGGTCGACCGCATCCTTGCCAAAGGAGGCGAACGCGCCTCCACGATCGCCGCGCCCGTCATGGATCGCCTGCGCAAGGCGATCGGCCTGCGATAGAAGATCGCAGACAGAATGCCCCTTGACTGCGGCGTGAAGGCTGATACCTTTTAACTTCTGGACGCGGGGTGGAGCAGCCCGGTAGCTCGTCAGGCTCATAACCTGAAGGTCGTAGGTTCAAATCCTACCCCCGCCACCAATTTTAGATGACTCAGTATCAAGTCTATATACTGAGAAAACCATGGGGACTTTTTTTGCCTCCATTAAGGCTCATGATACCGCCCATGCGGGATGTGATTCAAATCCTGCCATCGCAACCATTTTTCAGAGTTTTTTTATCTTAAAATCAGGAAAACAGGTAAGAATACGGTGACCGCCAACTCCTGATACCGGTTTTTCCCTTTTTCATTATTCATTCATCCCTTTTCATTTCCTCACTATGCGATTTTACACCAAACGCAGGAAGATGCCTTCCATCACGATCGTCTCGCTGATCGACATTCTCGCCATCCTGCTGATCTTCTTCATCGTCACGACGACGTTCCGGGAAAAACTTCCCCAGCTTCAGATCAACCTCCCCGAGTCGAAGAGCGCCGCCACCGCGTCAAGCGAGCCCAAGAAAGCCGTCCTGCTCCAGATCAAGGGGGCGGATCAGATCACCCTCGATGGCAAGCCGGTCACCGCTGCCGGCCTCCCCTCGGCGATCAGGGAACTCCAGAAATCCAATCCCGGCTGCTCCATCACCATGCAGGCGGACAAGGAGGCCCCCTTCGGGACCGTCGTCACCGTGCTCGATGCCCTTCAGGAAGCCGGCATCAAGAACGTCCCGGCAGTCGCCAAGCCCGTTGCAAAATGAGCACCCGCAATAAGGACAAGGATCGGCGGACCAAACCGCTCGAGGTGGTCAAATACGGTCACCCCGCACTGCGCAGCAAGGGGCGCCGGATCGAGAAGATCGATGACTCCATCCGCACTCTTGCCGAGGAGATGATCGTCACCATGTACGAGGAGGATGGCTGCGGCCTTGCGGCGCATCAGGTCGGCAGATCAATCCAGCTTGCGGTCATCGATGTCATGCCCTCTCAGGATGACCGCCCCAGCCGCGCCTGGATGAACGGGAGGGAACTCGAACTCGAATCCCTCATGCCGCTTGTTATGATCAATCCCGAGATCCATCCCGTCGGGGAGGAACGTTCCCGTGAAGTCGAGGGATGCCTCAGCATGCCGGGACTCCATGACGAGGTGGAGCGTCCCGCCCGTGTCCGGATCGTCTGCCAGGACATTGATGGCAGCACCCTCGACTTCGAGGCCGAGGGACTCCTCTCACGCGCCGCCCAGCACGAGGTGGACCACCTTCACGGGATCCTCTTCATCGATCACCTCACTCCCGGGGAACTCGCTGAACATCAGCCGCTGCTTCGCAAATTCCAGGCCCAAACGATCGGATTTTAAGGGCCGTCAACATGGCCTTGCAGATTCAAAAGAACATCCCCCTGCTCGAGGAGATCCTCTCACCGCGAGCGGAAATCATCGGCGACCAATACGAGGCTTACAAAAACCACGTCTACCGGGTTCTCCACTTCTGCTTTGCCTTCCATGACTGCCGCGGCGATGACGAGACCAAACTGGTCACTGCAGCCTGCTTTCATGATCTCGGAATGTGGCCGGGTGATGTCATCGATTACCTCGCCCCCTCGATCGACTTGGCTCAAGCATACCTGAGGGAACGGGGACTTGAGTCATGGATTCCCGAGATCACCATGATGATCGATCTCCATCACCGATTCCGATCAGCACCCCCATCCCCATGGCCGCTCGTCGAGGTGCTTCGCAAGGGGGATTGGGTCGATGCCTCCATGGGGATCCGGCGATTCGGACTTCCCCGCAGTGTCGTGAAAGAGGTTCAGGATGCCTTCCCCAATCTCGGCTTCCACGGGAATCTTGTGAGGATCACCTGCAAGGAGTTCTGGAACCGTCCCCTGAATCCCCTGCCGATGATGAGGTGGTAGGCTCCTCTTACGGCTGAGAAGTTCCGGCTTTCTTTA